>JAKAMV010000232.1 GCA_021812735.1 Chloroflexota bacterium
CCTGGGACTCGTCGCGAGGCGTCGCGTTGGGACGGAGGTACTCGCGGTAGATGTTGCGGCAGAAGAGGTTCGCCGCCGCGATCGACATGATCGACGCGGGCACCAGCGCGCCGATCGCGATGGCCGCGAAGGCGAAGCCGGCGAACCAGCCCGGGAAGGCGAACTGGATGAGCTGCGGCACGACGCTGTTGGCGCCGTACGGTCCCGCTGGCCTGATGCCGGCGGCGATCGCCATGTACCCGAGCAGCGCGATGAGGCCGAGCAGGAGCGTGTAGGCGGGCAGGAACGCGCTGTTGCGCTTGATCGCGTGTTGGCTGTTCGAGGCGAGGGTACCGGTGATCGTGTGCGGAAAGAGGAAGAGCGCCAGGGCCGAGCCGAGCGCCAGCGTCGAATAGCCCCCGAAGAGCGGCGGGGCGAGGGTCAGATGGGCGGCGGGAACCGTGGCGAAGATGGTGCCGAAGCCGCCGAGCTTGAGGGGGATCACGATGATGGCCACGATCACCGTGACCCAGATGAGCGAGTCCTTCACCAGCGCGATCAGCGTCGGCGCGCGCAGGCCGCTGACGTAGGTGAAGATCGCCAGTACCAGGAAGGAGATCAGCAGGGCGGCTTCGACGTTGACGCCCATGACGTTGAGGACGACCGCGATCCCCAGGATCTGCAGGGCGATGTAGGGCATCGTGGCGACGATGCCGGTGACCGCGATGAGCAGCGCCAGGAAGCGGCTGTCGAAGCGCTCCTTGACATAGTCGGAAGCCGTCACGTACCCGCGGTTCTTCGCCACCTGCCAGAGCCGGGGCATGATGAGGTAGACCAGCGGGTAGACGATGACCCCGACCGGCAGGACGAAGAGGCCCAGCGCACCCGAGCCGAAGACGAGGGCCGGCACGGCGATGAAGGTGTATGCCGTGTAGATGTCGCCGCCCAGCAGGAACCAGGTGACGATCGTCCCGAAGCGCCGGCCGCCGAGGCCCCACTCCTCGATCAGGTCCAGGTCCCCCCGGCGCCAGCGCGCCGCCACGAAGCCCAGGACCGTGACGAAGAGCCCGAGCGAGACGAAGACGGCCACCTCGTCCCACTGGATCATCGCTCGCCTCCCGGGCTCCGGATCAGGTAGACCAGGATCGTCAGCGCCGCCGCGACGACGGTCCACAGGAACTGGTACCAGATGAAGTACGGGATGCCCTGCCACTCCGGCTGGATCCCCGCATACAGCGGCGGCCAGAGCACCGCGACCAAGGGGATCAGGAAGATCAGCAGGGCCCAGTCTCGCGTCCGCACGCCATCATCCCTCCTAGTCCGAGTCCGTCGAGCAGCTGGTTGGTGGAGATCGCGCGTTCCGGCGTCGGCAAGACGCGGTTTCATGGCGCGTCCGCGGGAGGTGTCGAGGCGCACGAGCGCGAGGCCTGCGCCGGGACGATCTCGCTCCACGACGAGGGCGCGCTGACCTGCCCGGGACGTTTCGTACCCGCTGTCGAGCCCAATGGCCGCACCGCCGATGACCAGGAGGTCGACCGAGGAGCGCATGGCCGTCTGCTTCGCGACCGATCGCTGGGCAGTCGCCGGCAGGGTCTGGCTCATGTCGATCCTGCCCTTCCTCCCAGGAAGGAGGCCAGCGCCTCGGCGTAGCGCGCCGCCGCGGCCGCCGGATCGGCGGCGCAGGTGACGCCCGAGAGCACCGCGACCCCGTGCGCACCCGCCTCCAGGACCTCCGCGACCCGATCTGGGGCGATGTTGCCGATGGCGATCACCGGGACGGGGCTCTCGGCGACGATCGCTCGGAGGGCGTCGAGCCCGAGCCGGGGCGCCGGGTTGACTTTGGATCGCGTCCCGAAGACCGGGCCCACGCCGATGTAGTCGACCGGGGTGGCGAAGACGGCGCGCGCCTCCGCGAGGCCGTTGGCCGTACCGCCGATGAGGAAGCCGTCGCCCAGTAGGCGACGCGCTTGGTCGGCGGGGAGATCCTCCCGACCGACGTGGACTCCCGCCGCACCGACGGCGAAGGCGACGTCCGCCCGGTCGTCCACGATGCAGGCGACGCCCGCGGCGCGACAGATCTCCGCGACCTGCGTCGCGACAGCGACGAGGTGTCGGGTCGACAGCGGTCGCTTCTCGCGGTATTGGATCGTGTCGGCGCCGCCCTCGATCGCCAGCTGAGCGAGCTCGCTGTGAGAGAAGCGGGCCTGGAGCGTCTCGTCGGTGATGACGTGGAGTCGGCCGACCCGCCTCATCGGCCTGGTTTCCGGGGCGCGGCCGGCGTGTCCTCGATCGGCCGCTGTTCGCGCCGGTAGCCCATATTCGAGACGATCTGCTCGTACCGGCTCATCGTGCGGGAATCGCGACGCATCGCGGCGCGCTCGACGCGGCCAGCCGGCGTGGCGGCCTCGCTCGTGGCGACCAGCACCGCGCGGACGACGGCGCCGACCCGGGGTGCGTCGTCCGTCCCGGTCCAGCGCGCCTGCAGCGGATCGGGTGAACCGGAGCGCGCCCGCTCCTTCTCCACCTGCGTGACGGAGCGCTCGCGAAGCAGGGCTAGTTCGTCGCGCTCAGTTGCGCGGTTCGCCGTTCTTCGACAGTCGACTTCAACGCTGCCCAGTCGACGTCGCGGAAATTGTGCATCGGGCAGAACGCCGGTCCGCACATCGAGCAGAACTCGGTGCTCTTGAACTAGTCGTCCGCCAGCGTCTCGTCGTGCATCGCCTGGGCCGTCTCCGGGTCGAGCGCCAGTCGAAACTGTTCGCGCCAGTCGAACTCGAAGCGGGCCTTCGAAATCGCGTCGTCCCACTTGCGGGCGCCCGGCCGACCGCGAGCGAGGTCTGCCGCGTGCGCGGCGATCCGGTACGCGATCAATCCCTGCTTCACGTCCTCGGCATGGGGCAGGCCGAGGTGCTCCTTGGGGGTGACATAGCAGAGCATGCTCGCCCCGTGCCAGCCGACGATCGCTGCACCGATGGCACTGCTGATGTGGTCGTAGCCGGGCGCTACGTCGGTCACGAGTGGCCCGAGTGTGTAGAAGGGAGCCTCATGGCAGAGCTCCTGCTCCTTGCGCACGTTCATCTCGAGCTGATCCATCGGGACGTGTCCGGGTCCCTCGATCATCACCTGGACGTCGCGAGCCCAGGCGCGCTCGGTGAGCTCTCCGAGGGTGCGCAGCTCGGCGAACTGGGCGGCATCGGAGGCGTCGGCGACCGAGCCGGGCCGAAGACCGTCGCCGAGCGAGAGCGAGACGTCGAAGCGTCGACAGATGTCGAGGATGTCGTCGAAGCGCTCGTAGAGCGGGTTCTGCCGTCGGTGGTGGACCATCCAGCGGGCGAGGAGACCGCCGCCGCGCGAGACGATGCCCGTGAGGCGGTGCTGGACGAGCGGCAGGTGCTCGACCAGGATGCCCGCGTGCACGGTCATGTAGTCGACGCCCTGGCGCGCCTGGTGTTCGATCATCGCCACCAGGTCGTCGCCGGTCAGGTCCTCGACTCGCTCCACCCTGGTGAGCGCTTGGTAGATCGGCACCGTCCCGATCGGCACGGACGAGGCGTCGATGATCGCCTGGCGCGTCTCGTCGATGTGCTTGCCGGTCGAGAGGTCCATCACCGTGTCGGCCCCCCAGCGGACCGCCAGCCGGAGCTTGTCCACCTCCTGCTGGAGGTCAGAGGTTGTCGGGGAGTTGCCGATGTTGGCGTTGATCTTGACCCGGGCCCGCAGCCCGATCGCCATCGGCTCGAGCGCGCGATGGTTGACGTTGGCCGGGATGATCATCCGACCGCGGGCAACCTCGTCGCGGATCTCCTCGGGCGATAGCTTCTCACGCTCGGCCACGGCGGCCATTTCGGGCGTGACGACGCCCCGGCGGGCGTAGTGCATCTGGGTCACGCACGACCGATCGTCGTGCTCCATCCGTTGCGGCACTCAAGGCTCCCTTCGCTGGCATGATCCAGATCAGGTTCTCGGGTCGGCGCGACGTTCGCGCCCTCTCAGCCCCTCAGCGGGACTCCCCGGCTTTCGCGGATCGAGTCTACCGCGTGCGCGAGGCCGGCCGCAAGGGGACGCCGAGGCCACGCGTCGCGCGGATCGGCCACGAATGATGGCGGATTGGCAATGCTTGGCCAAGGAGGGGCGCACGCCGTGGTCACTTGACACGAGCGGTAGCCTACTGAGTCAATCGGCGTGCAGGAGACGTTGGACGTCCAATGACTACTGAAGCAGCCTTTGAAACCCCGCGTCCTAGGCACCGCATCCCGCTGCACCGGCAGGTCAGGCACGATCTCATTCGTGGCATCCGCGGTGGGGCATATCACGATCAGCTGCCGCCGGAGTCCTCCCTGGCCCACGACCTCGGGGTCAGCCGAACCACGTTACGGGACGCCCTGCTCGAACTCGAACGTGAGGGAGTCGTCGTCCGACGGCACGGGATCGGCACCTTCGTGGTCGGCTCCGCCTCGACGGTGGCCGAGCATCTCGATCAGCTTCATAGCATCCCATCGCTGATCACGGCCTCCGGCTTCGAGCCGGCGGTCCGCAGCCTCTCCATCAGCCGTGGAGTCAAGAGCCGGGCTGCCGCACAGGCCTTGGGGCGCCCGGAATCAAGCCGCTTCACTGCCATCAGCCGCACGTACCTCGCTAGTGGTCGGCCAGCCGCGTGGGTCGTGGACTACGTCCCGAGCTCCCGAAAGCTCGATGAGGCGCTTGCCGCCTTCGAGGGTGAGATGCTGCCGGTTCTGGATGCCGCATTGGGCATACGGATTAAGCAGGTCCGTGCCACGGTCACCGCCGTCAGGGCCGGCCGGGCCGTCGGGAGAGCGTTGGGGACGTCGCCGTCCACGCCGCTCGTCCTCTTGCGTCACTCCGTGATTGATCCGCTGGGGAGGGTCTGTGCCTACGGGGAGAGCCGGCTCATGCCTGACATCTTCACATTGACCGTCGTACGCGTGAGAGAGTAGGAGCGATCGATGCGCGGTTTCTTCGATGTTCGGGGAAGTTTCACGCCGATGGCCATCGTCCTCATCCCGATCGCCGTGGCCATCAATGCCGGCCTCCATTTCATCACCGTCTTCCTCAACCTGCCGATCTTTCTCGATACGATCGGGACGATCTTGGCGGCAATCCTGGCCGGACCCTGGGTCGCCGCGGTCGCCGGGATCCTGACCAACGTGGTGGTCGGCTTGATCACGACGCCGACCTACATCCCCTACGCGATCACGAACGCGGCGATCGGGATCACGGCTGGGATCCTGGTCTACTTCGGCTTCTACCGGCACCTCTGGTTGGCCGCGGTCGCCGGCCTGATCCTGCCCCTCGTCGGCGCCACAATCTCGGCGCCGATCACCGTCGTGGTGTTCGGCGGGGCCACCGGAACCGGCTCGGATGCGGTGACGGCGTTCTTCCTCGCGAGCGGCGACAAGCTCGTTGCTGCCGTCTTCAAGGCCGGCTTCCTGGTGGCGATCGTCGACAAACTCATCAGTTCGCTGATCGCCTACGCCGTCGCGAAGAACATCCCGGCTGCCTATAGTGCCAAGTTCCCGGCGATCACCCGCAATCACGAGGCCGCGGTGGGCTAGGTTCCGCGATGACCGGCTCCGCAGGGACTCTGTATCGACGCGGAGACTCGTTCGTCCACCGAGCGCATCCGATGACCAAGCTCCTGTATGCGGGGGCCATGACTGCATACAGCCTGCTCATCACGCAGCTCGCCGGCCTGGCGGTCCTGGCCGTCTCCGTCTGCCTCGTGCTCGGGCTCGCAGGGGTCGGACGCGCCTTCCTGCGCTCGGTGGCGCGGTACTTGGTGCTGTTGGGCCTGTTCTTGCTCATCATTCAGGGGATCTTCTACCAGGGGCCAAGCACCATCCTCTGGGACGTCGGCCCGGTCAGCTTCAAGACGGTCGGCGTCGCCGTCACGGCAGGGATGATCCTGCGGATCTTCACCATGGTCGCGAGCTTCTTCGTGGTGATTCTGACCACTCATCCATCGGAGCTCGTTCAGGCGCTTGAGCAAGCGGGGGCGTCACCGAAGGTTGGCTACCTCCTACTCGCAACGCTGCAGCTCAGCCCCGAGATGGTCGAGCGGGCGGGCAGGATCATTGACGCGCAGCGATCTCGAGGCCTCCGCACGGATGGATCCGTGTTCCTCCGCCTCCGGGGCCTGGTTCCGCTCGTGGCGCCCCTGTTCTACGGTTCCCTGATGAGCGTCGAGGCAAAAGCGATGGCCCTGACGGCCCGCGGATTCTTCATCGTCGGCCGTAAGAAGACGTGGCTGCAGGAGCTTGACCGGGCGCCGTGGGAGTCCGGCCTGCGCCTGCTCCTTGTTGCCGTCCTGATCGTGATCGTCGTTCTGCG
Organism: Chloroflexota bacterium; assembly: GCA_021812735.1. Next base: position 6,328 of record JAKAMV010000232.1, read on the forward strand.
GGTGGCCGGATGGGTCTAATCCTTCGGGACGTCTCCTTCGCCTACGCAGGAGCTGCTCGCGACGCACTGACCGGTGTGAATCTCGCACTCGAGACGGGCAGGTTCTACGGTGTCCTCGGTGCGACGGGCGCCGGCAAGTCCACGTTGTGCAACCTGCTGACTGGCTTGGCCCCGCACTTCCTCAAGGGGACGCTGCGCGGCGAAGTCATCCTCGACGGCACGCCCACGACCGCATTGAAGATCGATGACCTCGTGACTCGCGTTGGCTATGTCTTCCAGAACCCTTTCGAGCAACTCAGTCACGTCACCTACACGGTCGAGGCCGAAGTTGCATTCGGGCTGCAGAACTTGGGGATTCCCGCGGATGAGATCCGCTCGCGAGTCGAATGGGCCTTGCGACTTCTTCACATCGAATCACTGCGGGATCGTTACCCGTTGAACCTGTCCGGCGGCCAACTGCAGCGATTGGCCGTGGCATCGATCCTCGCGATGCGTCCATCCGTGATCGTCCTGGATGAGCCGACGTCCCAGCTCGACCCGCAGGGGACGCGGGAGGTCTTCGACGCTGTGGCGGAGATGCGATCCGCGGGTCTGACCGTCGTGCTCGTCGAGCACAAGGTCGAACTGCTGGCGAGCCATGTGGATGAGCTCGTCGTCCTCGCCGATGGGCGCATCGTCTCGCACGGTCCACCCAGCGGCGTCTTCGCGGATGGAGACTTCGACCAGTGGAACGTTGAACGGCCACAACTGGCGACACTGGCGCTGCGTCTGGGAGGTCCGTCATTCCACCAGCGATTGCCGCTCCAGGTGGAGGAGTTCATCGACTCCTTCGGCTTGAGGTCCCGGCTGTGACAGTCGACATCCACGACGTGCGGTTCGACTACCCGTCGGGAACGCGTGCTCTCGACGGCATCACGCTGCGCATCAACGACGGGGAACGTGTCGCCTTCATTGGCCAGAACGGGTCGGGCAAGACGACCCTGGTGAAGCACTTCAACGGTCTCCTGCGGCCGACCTCTGGAACGGTCATGATCGATGGGCTGGACATCCGCCGCCGCCGCCTTTCGGATTTGGCTCGGTCGGTCGGCTTTGCGTTCCAGAACCCCGATGATCAGATCTTCCGTGCCTCGGTAGCGGCAGAGGTCGCCTTCGGCCCACAGAACCTGGGGCTGCGCGGGCACGAGCTAGAGGCGGCCGTCGCCGGGGCGCTTGACGCGTTGGGGTTGGCGAAGGTGCGCGACGCTCACCCGTACACGCTGAACTACGCCATGCGCAAACTCGTGAGCATCGCCGGTGTCGTCGCGATGCGCACCCCGATTCTCGTGCTGGACGAGCCGACGACCGGCCAGGACCAGACGGGTGTGCGGAGGATTGAGCATCTGCTTGACGCTGCGTCGCTCCGCCAGACGACGGTCGTCGTCGTCACTCACGACATGGCGTTCGTGGCGCGGAACTTCGCTCGCGTGGTCGTGATGAGCGAGGGGAAGGTTCGCGCGGACGGTCCGCCAGGGGACATCTTTTGGCGTACGGAGGTGCTGGCCGCGGCCGGCCTGGAACCACCGACGGTCGCCGCGCTGAGCCAGACGCTGGGCGGCGAACGGTTCTGGACGATCGACGACGCCGAGCGCGTCCTTCGCGAGCGGTGGAGCTTGCCGGGCACCGACACTCCGGCATGACGAGCGCAGCGCGTAGAGAGGAGAAGGCAGATGACGCAGCAGGCCCGCAAGACCGTGGTGGTTGGCCTTGATGGGGCCGTCCCGACCCTCATCCGGCAGTGGGCGGACGAGGGTTACCTTCCGGGCTTTGCGCGCCTGATGGCCGAGGGGACAACGGCCCCTGCCCGATCGATCCTGCCCGGCGTGACCCCGATCAACTGGGCGTCGATCGCCACTGGAGCCTATCCCATGACGCATGGGATCCCGGACTTCGAGGTGCACCTTCCCGGCGAGCCACTCGATGTGGGGCACGACGCGTTCGATTCGCGACTGATCACGGCGCAGTTCCTCTGGGAAGCCGCAGCCGATGCGGGTCGTCGGTGCCTGGTGATGAACTTCCCGGGCGGCTGGCCACCCCGTGACAGTCGAGTCCACTGGGTCGGCGGGGTCGGCTCACCCGCGAGCGCCGGAGGTCTACAACTCAGCCCCAGTCACTACTACGTGGGCTCAGCGCCAGCGCCACGCGATGGGACGGTGATTGTCGGCGGGACGCTGCAGCTCAGTGCAGTCGGGGAGGAGCAAGGCCCGAGTTATGCCATCAGCTGGGCCCAGGATGCCGTGCGCCTGAAGGATCCTGCGGGCCGGACGCTCGAGGTCCGCGAGGGGACCTGGACTCCATGGCAGCAGGCCGACTTCGGGCGTCATGGGTCCGTCGTCCGGGGCAATTACCGATTTCGCGCGACGCGCACCAGTGGCGGCAATCTTGGGCTGTACTGTTCCCAGATCTACCCGGCTACGGGGTTTACGGTGCCCGACGTTCTTGCAGTTGAAATCGCGGGGGCGGTCGGTCCCTACGTCGACTACTGCGGCGCACGCGCTTTCGACCGCGGCTGGGTGGACGCGGACGTGATGCTGGACGAGGCGGACTACAAGCTCCAAACCATGGCGGCCAGCATACGTGCGCTCAACGCGCGCCACGACTACGACCTCGTGTTCGTGAAGACGCACATCCTCGACCATCTCCAACACGCTTTCTGGGGCGGTTTCGACCCGTTGTCACCCTGGTATGGCTCGGACGACGCGCCCGTCTACGAGCGATACCTGAGGGACGGGTACGTCCTTGCTGACCGGTTCGTCGCCCAGCTACAGCAAGCGCTCGGGCCTGAGTTTGGCGTGGTCGTCGTGTCCGACCACGGGCAGCTGCCGCATCTCAAGGCCATGTCGCCCAACAATGTGCTCGCCGCCGCCGGATTGCTCAGCGCTGTGGTCAGCGAGGACGGACCCGTGGTGGACTGGTCGAGGACCAGGGCCTACGCTGCAACGTGCCTGGGCCACGTCTATGTCAACCTCGCGGGCCGAGACCCGCAGGGCATCGTTGCTCCAGCGGACTACGAGGCGACCCAAGCGGCCATCCAAGAGGCGCTCCTGTCGGTTCGCGACCCAGAAACAGGGGAGCGCGTCGTGGAGCTCGCGATCACGAACCGGGAGGCCATGGCGCTCGGACAGGGGGGAGAACGCGCCGGCGATGTCATCTACGCCATGCGTCCCGGCTATAGCGGCGACACGTACTGGTGCCCGCTCACCGCGGACGGGGCCACGGTCGTCCGCGTCGGGCCCCATCACAGGATCGACGCCGACTTCGGTGAGCGCAAGTTCATCGCGGGCAAGTTCGCCAGCGTCCACGGCTGCAGCCTGCCTACGGTCTCTCTCGGTCGAGGAACCGAACTGGCGACGCTGATATTGGCTGGCCCAGGCGTCCGGAAGGGATACGCGAGAGCCGCATATCCGGAGCTGGTCGATGTCGCCCCAACCATCGCGGAATGGCTCGGCTTCCCGGTGCCGCGCAACAGCCAGGGCCGCGTGCTGCGGGACGTCTTCGATCAGTAGACCGACCCTGCAAGGCGGGAGCATCCAGCGGGCGCCCCAGGGCCGCAAGCGCGCGCGGCACGAAGACCCCGAGCTGCGCGCAGGCCGATCCGCCCCGATCCAGCCGCACGTGCAGCGCGCGGCAGAGCCGCCACGGCTGCGCCGTCGGTGCGCGGCCAGCAGGGCCACGGCGGTGGCGCCGGTCGGGGCGATGGCGAGCAGACGCTCCCGGTCGTCAGCCAGCCGGGGCTCAGGCACCCTTGAGCAGCGTCAGCGGTGGCGCAGCCTCGCGGGGCGCGTCCCCAGCCGTGGGGGGCGGGCTCCCGGGCGCCGATCCCGTGGCCGGCGGGCTCGCTGGAGCCGCCGGCCAGCGCCCGAGCCCGAGCTGGCGCACGAGGCGCGGCGTACGCAGGGCGGTGAGGCAAGCCGTACAGAGCTGCACCGTCGCGTCCGCCCTCCAACGCTCCCCGGATCGGCGCTGCAGCCGCACCGGCTCACTGTCGGGGGAGTTGCAGGCCCAGCAGCGCTGGCCAGCCGCGCGCCGGTAGGCCTCGGCCGTCTGCGCGTCGGGTGCAGCACGCACCATGCCCTCGCGCGGGGCCGGGGGCTCACCCGCGGGGGCCGTCAGACGCGTCTGGCGATTCATCCGGACAGGACCTCGCTCACCCCGGAGTGGCGCGCCCCTGCCCGAGCGTTGGAGCGCGCGTCCCGGACCAATCGGCACAGGCCAGTGTGGCGCGCGGCCCGCGCGCTGGGCAAGGGCCACTCGGCCGGTTCGCGGCTGCAGGGCGGAGACCAACGCGGCGCGGCCGAGTGGCCCGAGCGCTGCGATGCGCACCCGGACGGTACCGTGCACGCGGGCCGTCGTACCATCCGGTTCGGCGATCTCCGAATGGTCCGACACAGACGAGGGCAGGCGGTCTGACGATGGGCGGGCGCACACGTCGACACCCGGTCGGTCGTGTTGCCGAGAGCGAAGCGGATGTGGCGCTCTTCTTCTGGCTGCTCGATGAGCTAGAGCGGTTTCAGACCGCCGGCGATCCCCGCGGTGACGAGGACGCCGCCATGGGCGAACGGCGCGCGCGCATCCTCCCGCAGGCCGGGCGCGCCGCCCCCGTTGAGCCCGACACGGTGTGAGCGGCCGGCGGTCCTCCCGATGGCGGGCGAGAGGGAGGTTCGGGTCGTGGACACCCACCGTGGCTGCCCTCGTCGTTCCCCCTTCGAGTCGGTTGTGCCCCGGGGTGGTGGCCGATACCGGTGGGGCTTCCCTCGTCGCTCGAGACGAGCGCATGCGAAGCCGGAGGACACCCCTCACCCATTGCATCGGCCTCCGGCTGTGGACCGCCGCCTCGCATGCGCGACGCACGCGTCGAGCAGTCCCCGGGCGATCAGCGGGTTCGATGCCCAGTGGGCATGGACGTACGAAGCAAGCGTATTCCCGACGCGA
>JAKAMV010000233.1 GCA_021812735.1 Chloroflexota bacterium
AGCGACGTGTTCTCCGTGACGGCGCTGCGCGACTGGCTTGATCTCCAGCGGGCAGTCGCCCCGTGAGCGGGTCGCGGTCACCGTCGCTCCGGCCATCACCTCCCTGGGGGTCCCAAACGCCGCGCCGACGCCGTCGCCCAGCGCCTCGCCCACGGCGAGCGCGAACCGGACCCGGACCCAGGCCGGACCCAGGCCATCTTGGGAGGCGCCTCAGGCGCCGTCGCCCGCGTACCGGTCTGCGCCGTCCAGCGGGTGCCCGTCGGGTTTGCGGCCGAACTTGGCCGCCTGCTCGGCGATGACCGCCTCGAGGACCTCCTGGCCCGTGCCCTCCCGGGCCACGGGCTCGCTCCACGCGAACTCCTCAAGGTAGTCGTCGGTTTGGGCAAGGCCCTCGCGCATGGTGATCCGGCTGATCTCCTGCATGAACCAGCGCGGCATCGCCTGCTTCAACGCGGTGCCGTCGTCGGCCGTCACCTCGACCTGGGTGGGGACGGATCGCCAGGCGAGGACGCGATAGGTGGGCATGGGTCAGGTGGCCTCCGGGGATCGGTGGGGTGCCGGTCGGCGGACCGGTGACGGACATGATCGCGCACCCCGGCGAAGCGCCGCCGGGCAATCTGCGGCACGATGGTCGTCGCGCGGTTGCGCGGTCGCAGCAGGAGTGTTCCGGTCATGGGCGAGTCGACGCTGGCGGGCGGCGAGCGGGTGTCGCTGCGCACGACGAGCGACGAGCACCACGCCCGTCTCGTCCCGCACGTGGATCGACTCCTCGAGCTGGCCGAGATGGTCGGCCGAGTGGACTGCGAGTCGCTCCACCCGGTGTTCGACTCCGAGTATGAGTTCGTCGTCCGGCACCTGGTCCCGCACATGGCCGCGATCGAGCGAACGCTGTACGGGCGCATCGAGGCCGAGCTCTCCGGGCACCACTCGCTGGCGCCGATGCGCGAGGAGCACCGGACCATCAACCGCCTCGTGGCGGAGCTTGCCAGCTACCGCGCCCACGCGGCGACCTGCACGTGGAGCGCGGTGGAGGGGATGGCGCTGCGGCGCGTCCTGTATCGGCTCCACGCCCTGCTCAAGGTGCACCTCGCGGAAGAGGAGCTCTACCTCGACGTCCTCGAGCGCCGCCTGACCGAGGCGGAGAAGGAGGCGCTGGCACGCAGCCTCGACCAGGCGATGCGGGAGTCCCTCTAGGGGAGCAGCGACGGGCCGGGGTGCCGCGTGAGCCACGCCAGGTAGGCCGCGTCGAACTCGCCGATCAGGCGTTGGCGCTCCTTCATGACCGCCGCCCACTCGTCGAGCGCCCGCGACCCGACCTCGGTGATCGTGTACTCGCGGCGGGCCGGCCCGCTCCCCGTCGTCCAGGTGGACTCGACCTGCCCGGCCTGCTCAAGGTCCCGCAGAGACCGGTAGACCTGGCCCACGTCAAGCGATCCGTCGGTGATGCGGATCTCGGTGAGCAGACCGACGATGGCGTAGCCGTGCGCGCAGCCGCTCGCGAGCGCCATGAGCACGAACGGCTCCAGCCAGCGGTGATGGGTGGCGACCTGCGACCAGCCGTGGTGGATCGGGGCGCCCGACTCGTCGCGGGACGTCGCGATGGCGAGGCCAGCCGGGCCCGGGTCAGCGGCCGCTGCCGACGGCAGCACCACGGGCGGCGGCGCTGGATTCTGCGCAATCGGCGGCGGGACCGCGTGAAGGGCCCGTGCGGGCCGCTCCTCTGCCACGACCGGTTTCTGGGCGGCGGGTCGTCGCGGGGCCATTCCTGCTGCCTTCGGCGCGTCTCTGCGGGGGTCCGGGTGCCGGCTCAGCCGGCCACCGGGTGGTCGAGCGCCGACGCGACAACCTCCGAGAGGCCATCGTGGCCGTTCCGCTCGATCAGGTACAAGTAGGCCTCCTCCTCGGCCAGGTGAACCTTGAGGAGAGCGTAGAGCGCGAAGATCACCCTTCGCAGGGCCACGCCACGGCCGATCGTGGCGCCGCCCGCGCGCAACTGGCCGGAGAGTCTGGTGTACTCCCCGACCAGCCGCCGGATCTGGTCGTGCTCGTTGCGCATCGGGCGCAGCGAGTGCCGGTTCTGGAGCACGCGCTCCAGTTCCGGGTACACGGCGCGCTCGGCGGCCTCGATGTGCGGCAGCAGGGTCCCGGTCAGGAACTCGTCGGCGGCCTCGAGGCCGGCCAGCGGGTCCCCTGCCCGAGGGTCCAGCAGCATGTCCGCCTGCTCGGGCAGGCGGTCCACCAGGGCGAGGATCCGCTCATGGTGCGCATGCGCCACCTGGGGCAGGGTCAGGGTCACTTGGTCGTTCCCTTCGCCTGCTGCGCGAGGGAGACGTAGAACAGCGCGATCGGTCGGTAGATGACGTGGGCGAGCTTCATGAACGGCGCCAGGAGGATGAGCTCCATCGCGACGGACACGTGCACCACGAACAGCCAGTAGCCCCACACGGGGGCGCCGGGCAGGTACAGCGCCAGCTCGATCGTGAACCCAGTGACCGCGGTGACCCACAGCAGGGCCAAGAGCATCCAGTCGGCCGGCATCGAGCTGGTCACCGACCGGTTGGCCTTGCGGTAGCGGTCCACGATCAGGACGGTCGTCCCGTACACCAGCGACGCGCCGGCGACGGTGCCGAGGAGGCGGATGGGGTACCAGACGGGCACCGGGGCGCCGGTGGCCTTGACGTTGATCAGCGCGAGCCCGTAGTCGAGGATCGTGGCGGCGAACAGCCCCATGAAGCCCCAGACCACCATCATGTGGACGACACCGCGACGGCGATACCACGGCAGCGCCTTCGAGGCGACGTCGGTCTCGCAGTCCTCGCGGAAGCGCACCTGGCCGAACGACTCGAGGCCGATGGCGTACCACAGGGCGCGCGCCGAGCGGGCGAGCCCCGCTCCCGACCCGAGCGCGTCCTTGACCGACACGCCCTCCTTGGCGCCCACGTCGCGGACCATGGCCACCACGCCGACGATGCCGGCGAGGAACACCAGGGCCATCACCACGACACCGGTGGTGTGGACCAGTTCCTCGGGGATGAAATTCCAGAGGAGGAGCTGGTCGGCGGCCATCGAACCGTGGGACGACAGGAAGAACAGGGCGAAGAACAGGGCGATGACGACGGCCACGGCCGTCGCCACGACCGGGTTCGTGTACATGGCCCTGGCGATCCGGGTCTTGTCGTAGGACGCGATGGCGTACCGGCGGGTCGCCGCCATGAACTCGGACGGGTCAGCCTCGGTCGGGCAGGATTCCGAGCACTCGCCGCACTGGTAGCAGGTCCACAGCTCCTTGGAGGACAGCAGCGCGTCCTTCATGCCGAGCTGGGCGTAGCGGATGATGCGGCGGGGGAACGTGCCGTCTGTCTGGCTCATCGGGCAGATGGCCGAGCATGTGCCGCACGAGAAGCAGGCGCTGATGTCGGTGGCGCCGAACTTCTGGATCTCCGGGTAGAGGCCTAGGTCAACCGCGACCGGGGCCGTGGCGGGAAGCGTGGTTGCGGTCATCAGGACACCCGCCCGGTGGGCTCGTAGCGGAAGTAGCCGCCGTCCTCGCTCTCCTTGAGCTCGGCCAGCCAGCCGTAACGGCGCATGCCGAACACCCAGAAGACGACTTCGTGGACGGGCGCGTTGATCGCCGCGGCGATCTCGGGGACGGTCATGGGGCCGCTGGAGAGGGCGGCGAGGATGCGCGGCCTCCAGACCGCCTCCTCGCGGATGACCTCGCGGACATCCCGGTTGGCTCCAGGCATCAGACGCGCACCTCAATCATGTCGGCGATCATCTCGCTGATCTCGTCGTCGGTGTAGCCCAGGAGATCGATGGCGTTCTCCGGGCAGTACGAGACGCACCCGCCGCAACCTTTGCAGCTCGCGGCGTCGATGACCGCGAAGCGACGCTCGCCCTCCTCGGTCATCTTGATGGCCTCGTACGGGCAGGTGGTCAGGCAGTCACCGCACGCGGTGCAGGCATCCGCGTCGACGACGGCCACCAGGGGCTCCATCTCCGTGTAGCCCTTCTTGAGGATCGCCGCGCTCTGGGTGACGGCGGCCAGCGCCTGGGTCACCGCCTCCGCGGAGGTCTTCGGTCCCTGGCAGGCGCCGGCGATCAGCACGCCGTCCACGGTGGTCTCGACCGGCCGCAGCTTCGGGTGGATCTCGTTGAAGAACCCGTCGCCGCCCTTGGGCACCTTGAGCACGTCAACGAGGTCCTGGTTCGCGCGCGGGATCATGCCCGTCACGAGGACCACCAGGTCCACGGGGAGCGCCAGCTCGGTCCGCTCGGTGAGCAGGTCGCGCACCGTGACGGTCAGCTTGCCGTTGGCGCCCATCGCGACCGTCGGCGGCTCGTCGTTGTCGAACTTGAGGAACACGGAACCGGCGTCGCGCGCCTCGGTGTAGAGCGGCTCGAACTTGCCGTACGTCCGCATGTCGCGGTACAGGTGGAACTGGCGGACCGAGGGGTCGAGGCCGGACACCTGCACGGCCGTCTGCACGGTCGACGCGCAGCAGAACCGCGAGCAGTACGCGTTGGAGCAGCCCCCCGTGTTGCGGCTGCCAACGCAGTAGATGTAGGCAACGCTGCGGACCGGGCGGCCCTTCCAGGCCAGGGGCCCCTTGGCCGCGTCCACCATCTCCTTGAACTGCGTGAGCGTCAGCACGCCCTCGGAGCCGAAGCCGAACTCGCCGTCCCCGGGGGTGTAGTTGTCGAAGCCCGTGGCCACCACGACCGAGCCGACGAGGATCTCGATCGTCCCCGCACCCTCGCCGCCGACGCGGATGCTCATGCGGTAGTTGCCGAACGAGCCGGCCTTGCCGACGACCTCGGCCCCGGTCAGGACCGTGATCGACGGGCGCTTCTTCACCTCCGAGACGAGGGAGTCGATGAGCACCCGCCCGTCCTTGCCGTGCGGGTACATCTTGCCGAGGGTCTTGACCCAGCCGCCGACCGCGACCTCGCGCTCCACGACCGTGACCTTGAGCCCGACGTCGGCCAGACCGATGGCCGCCCGCAAGCCGGCGATGCCGCCGCCGATGACGAGCGTGTGCGGCGTGGTGTCCACGACCATCGGCTCGAGCGGGACGGTGTTCCGCGTGCGGCCGATGCCGGCCGCGACCAGCGCGGTCGCCTTGTGGGTCGCGCCCTCGCGGTCGTCGGTGTGCACCCACGAGCACTGCTCGCGGATGTTCACCTGGGTGTACTCGTACGGGTTGAGGCCGGCGCGCGAGGCGACGCCGCGGAACGTGTACGTGTGGAGCTTGGGCGAGCACGAGGCGACCACGAGGCCGTCGAGGCCGTTCGCCTTGATATCGGCCTCCATGTCCTGCTGGGAGGCCTCCGAGCAGGCGAACATCGTGGTCTTGGCGACGACGACGTCGCCGTTGTCCTGGATCCCCTGGACGACCCGCTCGACGTCAACGTAGTCGCTGATGTTGCCGCCGCAGTGGCAGACGTACACACCGATCCGGCGCTGCGCGCCCGCCTCCCCCTCTTCTCGGGGGAAGACCTGCTGGGCGTCGACGGGAACCACCTGCTCGCTCATGCCGGCACCATCTCGATCTTCGGGAGAGCGGGCCTCGTCCGCTCGAGGTGCGCAGCCACCTGGGCGGCGGCGGCACCCGCGTGAACGATCGAGTCCGCGATGTCCTTGGCGCCGGACGCGGCACCGGCCACGTAGACGCCGGGGATGTTCGTCTGGCCGGGGTTCATGTCCTCCTCCGGCTCGTTCACGTAGTGCCACTCGTCGAGCTGGAGCTCGCCCACCTCGAACAGCTCCTCCGCGTCGCGGTTGGGCTGGACGCCCACCGCGAGCACCACCAGGTCGTACTCCGCCTCGGTGATGGCCCCGCCGTTCTCGATGTCCTCGAACTTGAGGAGGAGGTTGCCGTCCGGCTTCTCGGTGATGTCCGCGACACGCCCCTTGACGTAGTTCGCGCCCATCGCCTTGGCCTGCTCGTAGAACTCGTCGTAGCGCTTGCCCGGGGCCCGGATGTCCATGTAGTGGACGGTCACGTCGGCCAGCGGCAGGGCGCCCATGATCAGCTGGTTCTGCTTGATCGAGTACATGCAGCAGAACCGGGAGCAGAGCGGGTTGTCCACCTGCTTGTCACGGGACCCCGTGCACAGGACGTAGGCGATCCGATCGGGCACCTTGCCGTCGCCGGGGCGCAGGACCGTGTTGAACGGCCGCGTCGGGGCCAGCAGGCGGTCCATCTGCATCGCGGTGATGACGTTCTGGTACTTGCCGAAGCCGTACTGCGGCTTGAGGTCCGCCGGGAACAGCTTGAAGCCCGTGGACACGACGACCGCGCCGACCTTCAGGTCGCTGGTCTTGGCCGTGGAGCGGAGGTCGATGCAGCCGTCCACCGGACAGGCCGCGACGCACTCGCCGCACTCGGAGCAGACGGCGCAGTCGATGCACCGGCCGGACGAGCGGCGAGCCTCGGCCTCCGTCAGCGGGGCCTCGATCTCGTGGAAATCGGTAGGGGCCGGCTCGAGCTGCATCCCGTCGGGCGTGGGCGCCGACAGCGTGAACGCCTTCTGGCGGGCGAGCACGGCCTGCTTGTCCACGACGGGCAGCCGGTCGTCCCAGTTGTCGAACTCGCGGCCGTTGAGCCACGCGTCGATCTGGTGGGCGACCTTGCGGCCCTCGCCCACGGCACGGGTGATGTCCGTCGGCCCGTTGACCGCGTCGCCGGCGGCGAAGACGTGCTCCACGCCGGTCTGGCAGGTCGCCTTGTTGGACGACAGCCGGCCGTTCTTCTCGACCGGCACGCGCCCGCCGAACATCGAGGTGTCCGGGGCCATGCCGATGGCCGCGATGACGACGTCCGCGTCGATGGTGACCGACGAGCCCGGCACGGGCTCGACGGACTTGCGGCCCGACGCGTCCGGGGCGCCTAGGCGCATCTCGGTGCACCGAAGACCGGCGACGCCGCCCTGGGCATTGCCCAGGATCTCGGCCGGGGCCAGGAGGAGGCGGAACTCGACACCCTCCTTCTCCGCGTCCACCGACTCCACATGGTGGGCCGGCATCTCCTCGCGCGATCGGCGGTAGGCCACCGTCACGCTCGCGGCGCCGAGGCGCCGGGCCACGCGGGCGCTGTCCATGGCGACATTGCCGCCGCCGACGACGACGACCCGCTTGCCCTTGACGTCCACCGGCTGGCCGAGCTTGATCTTGCGCAGGAAGGCCGTCGCGCCCATGACGCCCAGGCGGTCCTCGCCCGGGACGCCCAGGCCGCTGTCGCGGTGGGTGCCGGTGGCGACCAGGACGGCGTCGAAGCCGTCCGCCTTGAGCGCAGCCGGGTCGCTGACCATCGAGTTCACGGCGATCTCGACGCCCAGGCCGGTGACGTTCTCGATGTCGCGCTCGACCACCGCCTCGGGCAGCCGATAGCTCGGGATGCCAAGGCGGAGGAAGCCGCCGGCGACCGGGGCCGCCTCGAACACCTTGACGCCGTAGCCCAGCTTGGCGAGCTGGAAGGCGGCCGTCAGGCCGGTCGGGCCGGAGCCGACGACTGCGACGCGCTTGCCGTTGGACTCGGGCCGGGCGAGGCCGTTGTCGTTGCCCGACGCATCGTGCTTGTCCGACGCGAACCGCTTGAGGCGGCGGATCGGCAGCGTGCCCTCCAGCGAGCCGCGGGTGCACTCGCCCTCGCACGGGGCGTAGCAGGCGCGCCCGAGCGTGCCGACGAGGGGGGTCGCGTCGAGGACGAGGCGGAAGGCCTCCTCGTCGAGGCCGCTCCGGATGAGGCTGACATAGCCGTGGGCCTGGATGCCGGCCGGGCAGGCGAACGAGCAGGGCGAGCTGCCGCCGCGGTCGATGACGGCCTTCTTGGGCACCGCCTGCGGGAACGTGAGGTGCGCGGCGCGCCGGGCGACCAGATCGGCGTTGAACTGGTCGGGCACCGCCACGGTGCACGCCATCTCGCACTTCTGGCAGCCGGTGCAGGAGTCGATGTCCACGTACCGCGCCTTCTGGGTCACGGTGGCCGTGAACGTGCCGTCGGCAGCGCGGCGGATCTTGTCCACCTGGCTGTAGGTCCAGGGCGTGATGTTCGCGTGGTGGATCGTGGACGCCATCTTGGGCGTCGAGATGCACGAGGCGCAGTCGAGCGTCGGGAACACCTTGGACAGCAGGATCATCTTCCCGCCGACCGAGGCCTCCTTCTCGACGAGCAGGACCTTGTAGCCCATATCGCCGAGCTTGAGGGCGGACTCCATGCCACCGATGCCCGCGCCCACGACGAGGACGTCGTAGTCGAGCGAGGTCGGGGCGGCGTCCCGGGCAACAGCCATGTCGGTCATATCGGTCACCCTGCCTTCTGCGGGCCCATCGCACGGAGTGCCGCGCTGAAGGTCGTCATGTGCTTGGTGAAGGGCTCTGCGCACACGGAGCAGATCGCCGCGACGCGGACGCGGCTGGGGTCGATCCCGCGCTCCTTGACCGTGGTCTGCGCGGTCTGGACGATGCGGTTGGACCGCTTCGAGCAGTCGTGCAGGTAGGCGCACTCCTCGCCGTCGGTGGCGATGAACACGCCGTCGAAGCCCTTCTCGAGGGCCCCGATGATCCAGGACGGCCGGATCCCGCTCGTGCACGGCAGCGTGATCACGTTGACGCCGGGCGAGTAGTGCATGTGCGACGAGCCGGCGAGGTCCACGCCGGGGTCGGAGATGGTGTTCGTCGTGAAGACGAGGATCCGGGGGACGAAGCCGTCCGCGGAACCCGGCTCGGCGGCGTGTGCGGTCATCGAGGCTGCGCTCCTGCGCGATGCGGGACGCCGTCGCGGCGATTGCCCGTGGATGGCAACGTCGCGACGGCGGAAAACGAGTGAGTCGTTACTTGCGGCGGATGACGAAGACGCGGTCGTAGCCGTCGGCCGGGAGGACGCCCAGGAAGTCGTGGCCGACCTTGGCGGACCAGGCGGAGATGTCACCCTTGGTGCCCGGGTCGGTGGACCAGATCTCGATCGTGGAGCCGAGGGGGACCGTGGTCATGCCCTTCTTGGCCTCGAGGAGGGGGCCGGGGCAAGCGGTGCCGCGGGCGTCGATGATCTTGTCGGCAGTGAGGGTCTCGAGTTCGGCGGTCGTGGCCATGGGGGAAGTCTCCTAGTAGGTCAGGGTGTTGGTGGCTGAGGTGATCTCGGCGACGAGGCGGCCTGCGGCGACCACCTCGGCGCCTTCGATGAGGTCCGCCGGGACGAGGTCCCGGGGCTTCAGGCAGGGGCTGCAGACGAGCAGCTGGCCGCCCAGCGCGAGCACGTCCGCGAGGAGCTTGGTGAGGGGCGGGAACCCGAGGGCGGCGACGGTCTCCACGACACCGGTCCTGGCCAGGTCCACGCCGTCCGCCTGGAGCGCGACGACCACGGCCACGTCGGAGGCCAGTGCGGCACCGGCCATGACGAACGGGATCGTCGCGAGTTCGGGCTCGTTCGGCCCGTGGGTGACGATGACGACGAGCTTCTCGCCGACGACCACGTTGACCTCCTGCCTCGTTGGGGGCGCGTCGCGCCGGGGGTCGGTGGTGGACGGCGCTAGATGAAGACGATCTGGCCGTCTCCGGCAGCCATCAGGAAGGTGGCCACGCCCGCTTCCGCGTCCACGATCGGATCGAGCGAGGCGAAGTCGATGCCCAGCGTGTCCATCGACCCCGTGCAGGCGTAGATCGTCATCTCGCCCAGCTCCTTGGCCATGCGGAAGGCATCGAGCCACGCGATGGACTTGGTGCCGCCGACCGGGCGCTTGGTGCCCGCGATGGTGGCGTCGAAGGACAGGCCCAGATCCGTCTCGATCCGGTCCTTCCGGAACGCGTCGAGCGCCCAGTACTGGACGAGAACGTTGACCGGCCGCTCCATCGCGGCGGCGCCGGCGGCCAGCGTGGCAGCGGCGTGCAGCTTGTCAGCCGTCCCGGAGAAGAGCACCAGGTTGAGGACGTCGCTCATGCGCGTTGGCACCTTGTAAGGCGGTCGGCTCGGCCGCGGGGCTACATGTCATGCGCAGTTGTATGCCATTGACATATAGGTGCCCTGAGTCGCGCGGCCCGTGTTGCCAAGGACGAGTGGCCCGTCGGAGGGGGACGTCCCGCCCCGTCCCGGCCCCGGCCGCCCGCGGCACGCAGGGTCAGGACAGGGCGTCCACCACGCCTGCCGCGTCAACCCGGCGACCCGTGTGGAACGGGACCTCGAGCCGAACGTGCCGCCGGGCCTGCGTCGCGCGCAGCTCGCGCATGAGGTCCACCAGCTCGTGCAGGTCGTCTGCCTCGAGCGCGAGGACCCACTCCCAGTCGTTGAGCGCGAACGACGCCACGGTGTTCGCCTGGACCCCGCGGAACTCGCGCCCGGCAAGCCCGTGCTCCCTGAGCATCTCGCGGCGGTCGGCCTCGGGCAGGAGGTACCACTCGTGCGAGCGGACGAAGGGGTACACGCACAGCCAGTCCAGCGGGCGCGTGTCGAGCATGAACGAGGGCACGTGGTCGCGGCTGAACTCCGCCGGTCGGTGGGTGCCCATTGCCGACCAGGCGAGACGGGCGGCCGCGCCGACGCCGGTCCGCCGGAACCCGCGCAGCGCCCGCTGGAGTGACTCGGCGGAGGGACCGTGGAGCCAGACCATCACGTCCGCGTCGGCCCGCAGGGCGGACACGTCGTACCAGCCGCGGAGGACCACGCCATCCCGGCCGAGCCCCGCAGCCCAGGCGTCCAGTGACGCGGCGGCCCCCGTCTCGGGCGACCCGCCCGTGCGGGCGTACACGGCCCAGACCGCATAGCGGACGACGGCGTTGAGGTCGGCGGCGGGCTGGGGCGCGGTCACGGGGGTTCCTCCGGGCTGAGACGGGGCCAGGGCATTCCGCTCCCGCGACGATAGCGCCCGGCGCCCGGAGCCGCGCCGACGGCGCCGCCCGGAGCGCCATCGCCGCAATCGCGGAAGGCGTGGAGCGCGGCGGCACGGCCTGCTCGGGCCGGGCCCGATGGTACTGGGCCGAGCCGGAGCGGTCTGGACCCAAAGAGGGGCTAGCCAGGAGTTGTCCGTTCCTGCAACACTGCACCGTTGTGAACTTCTCGATCGCGCGCCTCGCGCGGCGAGCCCACGGGCCGCTGCACACCCAGCCGTTCAGCGTCGTGGTGGCTCTCCTGGCTGCCTGTCTGCTCCTGCCGGCGGTGGCCAGTGCCCCCGCTGCGGCAGTCACCGCCCCGGCCGGCTCCGCCATGACCCCGGGCTGCTCGGGGGCGAACCTGCGGGCCGCGCCCGCCGTCTCCGGCGCCCTGCGGGCGTCGCTGCCGCTCG
>JAKAMV010000234.1 GCA_021812735.1 Chloroflexota bacterium
ACAGACGCTGGGTGACGAGCGCCACGCCGACCGCGATGGCGACGAGCGCCACGAACAGGCCGACGACAACCTCGCTACCCACTGACCTCCTCTCCGTCCAGCTGCGTCGCCGAGCGTACCCGACCCGCGGCGCCCGGTCGCTGCCGATCGCGCGCTACGCTGTTGCGACAACCCACCTGCGGAGGATCGGATGGACCTCGGACTCGCCGGGCGACGCGCCCTCGTGGGCGCGGGCGCCTCGGGCATCGGCAATGGCATCGCGACCGCGCTCGCTGGGGAGGGCGCCAGGGTCGCCCTTATCGGGCGGACGGTGGCGAGGGTCGAGGCGGAGGCGTCTCGGCTGGGCGGCCTGCCCGTGGTCGAGGATCTGTCCACGCCGGACGGGCCAGCGAAGGCGGTCGCCACGGCGGTCGCCGGTCTCGGCGGGCTCGACCTGCTGGTGGCCTGCACCGGCGGGCCGCCCAGCGGCACCTTCGAGGCGCTCGACGAGGCGGCCTGGGAGGCGGCGATCAGCGGCACGCTGCAGTCGGTGCTGCGCCTGGTCCGGGCCGCGCTACCCCACCTGCGCGAGGGCGGAGCCCCGGCGATCCTGATCGTGCTCTCCTCGTCGGTCCGCGAGCCGATCCCGGCCCTGATGGCGTCCAATGTCCTGCGGCCGGGCCTGGCGGGGCTCGTCAAGGCGCTCACCGCGGAGATCGCGCCGATCAGGATCAACGGCGTGGCGCCGGGCCGGATCGCCACCGAGCGGATCGAGTACCTCGACGGCGTCCGAGCCCGGGCGGCCGGTGTGACCGCGGAGGAGATCGGCCGGCGTGCGAAGGCCACGATCCCGCTGGGCCGCTACGGCGACATCGCGGAGATCGGCCGGGTGGGCGCGTTCCTGCTGTCGCCCGCCGCGTCCTTCGTCACCGGAGCGATCGTCCCGGTGGACGGCGGCATGGTGCGTGCCCTGCCGTAGCGCCGGCCGACCGGCACTGTCGGCCGACAGGCAAATGCAGAGTGAACCTCATTGTGAGGTACACTCTGCTCATGCAGACCCCCATGCCCTCCATGCCTGCCCCGACCCGGGTGGAGCCCGCGGTCGAGATGGCCGACCTCCTCAGCCAGGTCGTCCGGCAGCTCCATCGCCGGACGAGCGAGGCGCTCGCCCCGCTCGGGCTCTCCCGGGCGCAGGCAAGGGTGATCCGCCTCCTCGCCCACGGCCCGCTGCGGATGGCGGCGATCGCCGAGCGGCTCTCCGTCGTGCCGCGGACGGTGACCGATCTCGTGGACGATGTCGAGGCGGCCGGGCTGGTCGAGCGGCGGCCCGACCCGGGTGATCGGCGCTCGTCGCTCGTGGCGCTGACGGCGGACGGCCAGCTCCTGCTCGACCGCCTGGAGGTCGCCAGGCGGGAGAGCGCCGAGCAGGTCTTCGGGCAGCTCGGTCCGGCAGACCGGGCCCTGCTGCTCCGTCTCCTCGTCAGCCTGACCGGCGAGGCCACCGGCGAACCCGCGCCCGGGGCACGGCCGGGGCCCGGAGCGGTCGAGACGGCGCCAGCCCCAGCCGCCCGGGAGCGTGCGCGATGAGCATGATGGGCGGATCGGGCATGGGCGGGTGGCACCTCATGCGCTCGTTCCGGCGTGACGATTCCGTCCGCTCGCAGCGCCTTGCGCCCGGCCTGGTCCGGCGGATCGCGCGGTTCGCGGCACCGTACCGGCGCCTGCTCGTCGTGTTCCTCGTGCTGATCGTGATCGATGCCGCGGTTGGCGCCGCGAACCCGCTCGTCTATGCCGCGGTCATCGACCGCGGCATCCTGCTCGGCGACTCGTCGCTGGTCATCGAGCTCGCGCTGCTCCTCGTGCTCCTCGCGGCTTTTGACGCGGTCCTCTCGCTCGCCGAGCGCTGGATCTCGGCACGGGTGGGCGAGGGGCTGATCTTCGACATGCGGACGCAGGTCTTCGCGCACTTCCAGCGCATGCCGGTCGCGTTCTTCACCAGGACCCAGACGGGCGCCCTCGTGAGCCGTCTCAACAGCGATGTCCTCGACGCCCAGAGCGCGTTCACGAACACCCTCTCGTCGGTCGTCGGCAATGCCATCACGGTCCTCGCGACGCTGATCGCGATGTTCTTCCTGAGCTGGCAGATCACGCTGCTCGCGCTCGCGCTGTTCCCGCTGTTCGTGCTGCCGGCGCGCTGGGTTGGCAGGCGGATCCAGGCCATCACGCGCGAGAGCTACAACCTCAACGCGGCGATGACCTCGACGATGACCGAGCGGTTCAACGTCGCCGGGGCGCTGCTGGTGCGGCTGTTCGGCCAGCCGCTCCGCGAGATCCACAGCTTCGAGGCCAAGGCCGGGCGCGTGCGCGACATCGGCGTGACGCAGGCGATGTACACGGCGGTGTTCATGACCTCGCTGCTGCTGACGGCGTCGCTCGCGACCGCGCTCGTCTACGGCGTGGGCGGCGTGCTCGCGGTCCAGGGCGCCCTGCAGGTCGGCACGGTCGTGGCGCTCGCCGCGTACCTCAACCGCCTCTACGGACCCCTCATGTCGCTGTCCAACGCGCAGGTCAGCATCATGACCGCGCTTGTCTCGTTCGACCGCATCTTCGAGGTGCTGGACCTCAAGCCGCTGGTGGCGGAGCGGCCGGGCGCGGTCGCCATCCCCCGGGGGCCCGCGAGCGTCGAGTTCGACCACGTCGACTTCAGCTACCCCACCGCCTCCGAGGTCTCGCTGGCGTCGCTGGAGTCGGTCGCGGTGCTCGACCAGGCGCCGTCGAGCCAGGTGCTCCACGACGTCTCGTTCACGGCCCGGGCAGGCGAGCTCGTCGCCCTCGTCGGGCCATCGGGCGCCGGCAAGACCACGATCAGCCAGCTCGTGCCCCGCCTGTACGACGTCCGGGCCGGGGCCATCCGGATCAACGGCCTGGACACGAGGGACGCCACGTTCGACTCGCTGCGGGAGATGATCGGCGTCGTCACCCAGGACGCGCACCTGTTCCACGACACCATCCGGGCGAACCTTGCGTACGCGCGGCCCGACGCATCCGACGCGGAACTGCTCGACGCGCTCCGGGCAGCCCAGATCCTGCCGTTCGTTCGGACGCTGCCCGACGGCCTCGACACGGTCGTCGGCGATCGCGGCTACCGGCTCTCGGGTGGCGAGAAGCAGCGGATCGCGATCGCCCGCCTGCTGCTCAAGGCGCCCGACATCGTCGTGCTCGACGAGGCGACGGCCCATCTCGATTCGGAGTCCGAGGTGGCCGTCCAGGAGGCGCTCCGGACCGCCCTCGCCGGGCGCACCTCGATCGTGATCGCCCACCGGCTCTCGACGATCCGGCAGGCGGACCAGATCCTGGTGGTCGCCGAGGGCCGGATCGTGGAGCGCGGTACCCACGCCGAGCTGCTCGCCGCCGGCGGGCTCTACGCCGAGCTCTACCAGACGCAGTTCGCCATCCAGGGGCCCGCCGGCACCGACGCCGAATCGCCCCCGCTCGCGGCCGCCGGCTGACGGGGCAGACGGCCGCGCCGCCCGGATCGCTCGCGACAGGCGGCCCGTCAGCCGCCCAGGAGCTGGGGCAGCACCGATCCGGCGGCGAGATGCCGGTCGAGGCCAGTCCGCCGAAGCACGTCGTCCAGATCCGCCACGGTGCCGGGGTCGGCCGGCACGCCCGGCGCGCGCACGGTGGCGTGCGCGATCGCGCCGCGCCGCTGGTACACGAGCTTGCGGATGGGCAGGTTGAGCAGCGCCTGGTTCTCGAACCGGATCAGCGTCGCGTATCGGTCGAACACCGCGGCCGCCCCCGCCCGGTCGCCCGCGAACCACCGGCGCACGATGGCGACCAGGACCTCGGGGAAGCCGAAGCCCGTCATCGTCCCGTGCGTCCCGCGCCGGAGCTCCTCGAGCAGCATCTCGCCGCCCAGCCCGCCGAGGACGACGATGTCCGGCGAGCCGGCAACCAGGCGCCCGGCCTTGGGCGGCGTCGGCTCCTCCTCGAGCTTCACCACGCGGCAGGCGGGTGCCTCCGCCGCCAGCGCGAGCAGGAACTCGGCGGACATCGGCACCCCGGACGACGCGGGGTGGTCCTGGACCACGATCGGCAGGTCGGTCGCCTCGGCCACGGCCAGGTAGTGGCGACGGAGCGCGGCGTCGGTCGGCCGCGCCAGCGGGGGCGGCGCCAGCATCACCGAGTGCGCCCCGGCGGCCTGCGCCTCGCGCGCGAACGCCACCGCGCGGTCCGTGGCGGCGTGGGACACCCCGACGCACACGGGGATCGCCCCGCCGGCCGCCTCGACCGTCGTCCCCAGGACCGCGGACCGCTCCGCGTCGCCCAGGCGTGCGGCCTCGCCGAGCACGCCGAGGATCGTGAGACCGTCCACGCCGGTGGCGCGCACGAAGCGCACGAGCCCCGGGATCGAGGCGGTGTCGGGCGAGCCGTCCGGGAGGAACGGGGTGGGCACGATGTTCCACACCCCGCGCAGCGCCGCGATCGTGTCCATGCCGCCTCCGTGCCCGCGTGATCACCCGACCGGGACGAGGCTACACGAGCGCGACAGGGCGCGAGGCGGGGGACGGGGGAGGGGGCGGGCGCCGCTGGGCCGCAGTCGGGTCGCGGTTCGCCGGGAGGCACGTCGGCAGACCGCGGCCGGGGAGAGGGGCCGCGGTCCGCCGACGACGTTGCGAGCCCTGGCGGAGGGGAGGGAGGGCTCTGTCCGGGCGGGCTCCGTCCGGACGAGCGTTGCCGCGGGGACCGACCCGCAGCGGCGCATCCCCATGCTGCGGCCAGCCGTCGCTCGGGCCCAGCCCACGATCGGGCCAGCCTCGCACCCCCCAGACGGGGGGTGCCGCCCTCGCGCCGGGGGTCCCGGCGGCCCCTCGAGGGCGGGCCGAGGCCCCGCTGGCGCGATCCGTTCCCCGAAACCGCCCCTGCCCTTGACGCCCGCCCCGACGGGCGGCATCATGTTCATGTAATCGATTGCCGGATCGTGGAGGATGATGCGATGACCCCTGTTCCCGAGGCCGGCAATCCCGACGCTGCCCTTGTCCCCCCGGGGGCCGCGCGGCATCTCCTCCGCCGCGCGGCCCGCCCGGACTCCCGGGGCGTGGTGAGCCACGTGGACCCCGCCAACGCCGGCTGGTCCTGGGTCACCTCCACCGTGTACCGCCTGGCGCCGGGTCAGGCCGTCGAGTGCGCCGCCGACGACCAGGAGCGCCTGGTGCTCGTCCTGGAGGGGCACGCCTCGGTCGCCGCCGGCGATCTCCGCCTCGATCGGGTCGGGTCCCGCGCCAGCGTGTTCGACGGTCCCGCCGCACCGGTGGTCCTCGTGGCACCCGGCGACGCGGTCAGCGTCACCGCGTTGTCGGAGGTGCTCCTCGTCATCGCAGCGGCGCCCGGGGGCCCCGTGTCGATCACGAGGTACCTCGCCCCCGAGGACATCCTGGTCGAGGCGCGCGGCGAGGGGAACACCGCCCGCCGGATCCACCACCTGATGGACACCGAGATGGAGGCCGGGCGCCTGATCGCGTTCGAGGTCTTCACGCCTGCCGGCAACTGGAGCAGCTACCCGCCCCACAAGCACGACACGGAGAACCCGCCGGTCGAGGCGTACCTCGAGGAGTACTACTTCTACCGCTTCGCGAAGCCCCAGGGTTTCGGCTTCCAGCGCGTCTACACCAAAGACGGCTCGCTCGACGAGTCGATGGCGGTCACCGACGGCGATGTTGTCCTGGTCCCCAAGGGTTACCACCCGTTCGGTGCCCCGGCCGGCTACGACGCTTACTACCTCAACATCATGGCCGGTCCCAACCGAGCCTGGCACTTCACGATCGACCCGGACCACGCCTGGCTCATGAACTGGTCGCCGGCGGCGCCTCGGGCCCAGGAGGACACGTCCGCATGACCGAGACCGGCATCGCCAGCCCACTGGCGAAGATGGTCGAGACGACGGCCACCGACTATTGGAACGATTCCTGCGCGGTCGCCGAGCTGGAGTACGCCGTGGCCCGCGGCGCGACCGGCGCCACCTCCAACCCGACGATCGTCGGCGAGGTCATGAAGAAGGAGAAGGACCACTGGGTGCCGCGCGTCCGCGAGGTCGCGGCCGCCAACCCCACCTGGTCCGAGGTCGAGATCACCTGGCAGCTCATCGAGGAGATGGGCCAGCGGGGCGCCGCCATCCTCCAGCCCGTGTTCGAGGCCCACGGCGGCCGGAAGGGGCGCCTCTCGCTCCAGACGAACCCGGCCAACTACCGCACGCCAGACCGGATGACCGAGCAGGCCGTGCACTTCAGCACGCTGGCGCCGAACATCCAGGTCAAGTTCCCGTGCACGGCGGAGGGCCTGGTCGCGGCCGAGGAGGCCACGGCCCGGGGCGTGTGCGCCAACGTCACCGTCGTGTTCACCGTGGCCCAGTGCATCGCGGCCGCCGAGGCGGTGGAACGGGGCCTGCGGCGGCTCGAGGCGGCAGGCGGTGACGCCAGCCATATGACCCCGGTGTGCTCGCTGATGGTCGGCCGGCTCGACGACTGGATGAAGGTCCTCGTGGACAAGGACGCCATCGCGCTCCACCCCGACGCCCCGAACTGGGCAGGGATCGCCGCCTTCAAGCGGGCGTACGGCATCTACCAGGAGCGCGGCTACCGGACGCGACTGCTCGCCGCGGCCTACCGCCATCGGCTGCACTGGACCGAGCTCGTGGGCGCGGACGCGGTGCTCACCATGCCGCACGCGTGGCAGGTCCGGTTCAACAACTCCGGGATCGACCCCGTCGAGCGGATCGACATCCCGGTGGACCAGGCGCTGATCGACGACCTGTCCGCGCGGATCCCCGATTTCCGCCGGGCCTACGAGCCGGACGGCCTGGTCCCGGCCGAGTTCGTGACCTTCGGCGCGACGGCCCGGACCTTGCGAGGCTTCGTGCAGAGCTACCACGACCTCGTCGGCGTCGTCAGGGATATTGTTCTTCCCAACCCGGACGCGAAGGCCGGCTGACGCCCCGTCGGCCCGCGCGTTCCGCGTCAGTCGGCACCCTCACCTGGAGGCACATGGTGGCCAGCGAAACCCTGATCGAGGCGGCAGCGCCCGTCCTCTCGCACTACATCGACGCGGCTGAGGTCGCCGTCGCGCCCGAGGCCACGGGCCCGGTCTACAACCCGGCCACCGGCAAGGTCATCGCGCGCGTGCCGCGCGGCGGCCAGACGGAGGTGGACGCCGCCGTCGCCTCCGCCAAGGCGGCCTTCCCCGCCTGGCGCGACATGCCGCTCATCGCGCGCAGCAACATCTTCTTCAACTTCCGCGCGCTGATGTACGAGCACCGCGAGGATCTCGCCCGTCTCATCACCCGAGACCACGGCAAGACCTTCCCGGATGCCCTGGCCGAGGTCCTGCGCGGCATCGAGACGATCGACTTCGCCTGCGGGCTGCCCGTCCACCTGTCGGGCCTGAACACGCCCAACGTGTCCACCAAGGTGGACACCTCCACGCTGCGAGTCCCGCTGGGCGTCACGGCGGCGATCACGCCGTTCAACTTCCCGGTCATGGTCCCGACCTGGATCTACCCGATGGCGCTGATGGCCGGCAACACGGTCATCCTCAAGCCGTCCTCCCACACGCCGGGCGCCACGCAGCTCCAGGCCAAGCTGTGGACGCAGGCCGGCGGGCCCAAGGGCACGTTCAACGTCGTCTACGGCGGCAAGGAGGCCGTCAAGGCGCTCGTCGAGCACAAGGACGTCAAGGCGATCCAGTTCGTCGGGTCCACCGCGGTCGGCCGCTACGTGTTCGAGGAGGGGACGAAGCACGGCAAGCGCGTCGGGTCGTACACCTCGGCCAAGAACGCGATGCTCGTGCTGCCCGACGCGGACCTGGACAACGTGGCGGACGCGGCCGTGGCGTCGGGCTTCGGCTCGGCCGGCGAGCGCTGCATGGCCCAGACCATGATGATCGCGGTCGGCGACACGGCCGACAGGCTCCGCCCGATGATCCTCGAGCGGATCGCCAAGCTCAAGATCGCGGACGGCATGGAGCCGGGCGCCGACATGGGCCCGATCTACTCCACCGAGCACCGCGAGTCCGTCATCAAGTGGATCGGCATCGGCGAGGCCGAGGGCGCGGAACTGGTGGTGGACGGCCGGAAATTCGTGGGCCCGAACCCCGACGGCTTCTTCCTCGGCGTGACCCTGTTCGACCACGTCACCCCGGCCATGAAGATCTACCAGGAGGAGATCTTCGGCCCGGTGTTCAGCATCGTGCGCGCCAAGACCTACGAGGAGGGCCTGGCCCTCATCAACGGCCACAAGTACGCGAACGGCACGGCGATCTTCACCACCAACGGCGGCGCCGCCCGGCGCTTCAAGCTCGAGGTGGACGTCCCGATGATCGGCGTCAACGTGCCGATCCCGGTGCCCGCCGGCTTCATGAGCTTCTCGGGCGCCAAGGACTCGTCCGTCGGCGACCTGCCGATGCGGGGCGAGGACGGCGTTCGCTTCTGGACCCAGCAGAAGCTGATCACCGAGCGCTGGCCCGAGCCCGGCAAGCAGGGGCCGCTGTCGCTGGTCTTCCCCGGCAACTCCTAGACCGAAGACCAGCTCGGGGCCGGCGCGTCCGCCCAGCGCGGGCGCGTCCGTCCCGCCAGCTCGATCCGGCGTCGTCCTCCGGGACGGCGCCGTTCGATTCCGCGCCGCTGCGCCGTCGTGCCGCCCCCAGCCCGCCGAGGGCCGTCCCGCCGCCGGCCTGCGGTGGGCGTGGGTGCGCACTCGTTCTCGACTCGCGGAACCATCGAACCATCGCGGGGGCCGAACCCGTGTGTTCGGCTCGACGCCTCCTTGCTGCCCGAACGGGTGGCGGCGCCGCGCGCGGCCGTGGCCGGAAGATCCGATGGCCGGGGTTTCGGCCAGCCACGGTAGTTCCGCAATACGCGAACCGTCTCGCGGCGCCCGATTCCGCGGCAGCCGCACGGGACCGAGGTTCCCGGCGACCGGCCCCGGGCGACGCGCGTCAGCCCTCCTCGGCGGCGATCTCCTCGAGCGTGACGCGTCGGCCCTCGCGCGCGCTGCGCACGGCCGCGTCCACGATCCGCTGGATATGCAGTCCGTCGGCGAGGTCGGGCTTGACCGGCTGCCCCGCGGCGACGGCAGAGACGAAGGCGCGCGCCTGCGTCTCCTGCTCGCGGAAGACGTGCTTGTACGTCTCGTGGACGTCGTCGCGCGGCGCGCCGCCCCAGCAGCGGTCGGGGATCGGCAGGTCGTGGACGGCGTTCTCGTCTGCGCGGGCCCCGGAGACCGCCTGGAGCCGGATCCAGTCGTTGACGTGGTGGAGCGTGCCGCCCGACCCGTGCAGCTCGATGCCGTGCAGCTGCCCGAACGACGACGGCTCGTGCGCCACGGACGAGACGTGCAGGTTGCCCGTCGCGCCGTTGGCGAACCGCAGCAGCATGATCGCGGAATCCTCGCCGCGAGGGTAGTCGGCGCCGTCGGGCCGGTTCGCGCGAGGCACGTTCTGGCCGAACTCCGCGGTCACGGCCTCCACAGGCCCGTACAGCCAGTAGGCGTAGTACGCCAGGTGCGAGCCCAGGTCACCCGCGAGCGCAGCTCCCGCGACGTCGAGGTCGAACCGCCAGGCGTAGGCGCCGTCGCGCCCGTAGCCCGCGAAGTAGCGCATGTTCAGGTGGTAGGGCTGCCCGATGTACCCCTCGTCCACGAGCTCCTTGAGGTACCGCATCCCGGGCATGTTCCGATACGTGAAGGGCACCATCGTGATGAGGCCCTTGGCGGCCGCGAGGTCCGCCAGGCGCCGCGCCTCCGATGACGACAGTCCGACCGGCTTCTCGCACAGCACGTGCAGGCCGCGCTCCAGGGCCGCGTGGGCGATGGGGTAGTGGGCGCGGTTGGGCGTGGCCACGATGACCGCGTCGAGCGGCTCGACGGCGATCATCTCCTCGGCGGTGGCGTACGCGGACGGGATGCCCCACTGGGCGGCGACCTGCCGCGTGTGCTCGGGCCGGGTCCCGGCGATCGCCCGCACGTCGGCCAGGGGATGCCCGGCCAGCGCGGGCAGGTACATGGAATCGACCCACCAGCTCGTTCCCGCCAAGCCGATCCGCACCTTGTCGGTCATGCCGTCTCCTCCCTGCGTGCCCCGCGTTGCTGCAGCGCCGAGGAGCCGCTGGGCCGCCCGGCGTGACGCCCGGCGCTAGACGCCGATCGACCGCAGGTAATCGCGGTTCCGTTGCGCGCTCTCGCGCGGGCTGCCCATGCCGGGCAGGACGTCCTGCTCCACGACGATCCAGCCCTGGTAGCCGATCTCGTCGAGCGCCTTGAGCATCCCCGGGAAGTCCACCGCGCCCTTGCCAAGCTCGCAGAACACGCCATGGCCCACGGACTCCGGTCCGCTCCACTCGTACTTGCGGGAGTCCGCCATGACGTTGGGCTCCGCGTCCTTGAAGTGGACGTGCCACACGCGATCGCGGAACTCGCGGACGGCCGCCACCGGGTCGCCGCCTGCGCCGAAGGTCCAGTGGCCGGTGTCGAGGCACAGACCCAGCAGCGCCGGGTCCGTCAGCTCGAACAGCTTGCGGGCCTCGGCCTCGGTCTCGACGAACGTGCCGATGTGCTGGTGGACCACGGTCCGGATCCCGGCCTCTTCCCAGACGCGCTTGGCGACGTAGTTCGCGCCGTCGGCGAGCACCTTGAACGCCTCGTCGCCGAGGCCGTCCTGCGGCCGGACCCGACCGGCCACCTTGGTCCGGACCGGGTCCCCGTACGGATCGTTGCCCAGCACCACGACGGCGTCCTTGCCGCCCACGCGCGCCAGCTGCTTGGCGGTGCGCACCGCGTCGTCGGCAGAGCTCTGATGCCTGGACTTGTCATGGAGCCAGACGCTGACCCACGAGCCGACCAGGGCTAGGCCGCGGCGGTCGAGCTCTCCCCTGAGCTGCCCGGGATCGGTGGGCATGAAGCCCCAGTCGCCGAGTTCGGTGCCGAGGTAGCCCGTCTGGGACATCTCGTCGATGACCCTGTCGTAGCCGGCGGTCTCGCCCTCGATGCCCTCGATGACGCCCCACGAGCACGGGGCGTTTGCGATGCGAACCATGCTGTCTCTCCGCTGGATCAGCCGGCCGCGCCGGCCTGTGGCTGGTGGTTGTCCGCGTTGCCGTCACGACTGGCGCCGGTTGCCGCCGCGCCAACCGGCGCCAGGCCGGTCGATTCGCGCACCTCGAGCACCATGGGGACGCGGA
>JAKAMV010000002.1 GCA_021812735.1 Chloroflexota bacterium
GGTGCGGTCCCCTGCCCCGAGGCGGAGCCGGTAGGCCAGGCTCTTCTCGTCGCCGGCGAGCGGCGCGCCGCGGTAGATGTCGAACAGCGCGACGTCGCGCAGGAGCGGACCCGCGGTCGTGCGGACCAGCGACTCGACGGCCGCTGCCGGCAGGGCCTCGGGGACGACGATCGCGAGGTCGCGGTCGAGTTCGGGGAACCGCGCGACCGCCTGCGCCCTCTCGGGTGCCAGGCGGCCGGCGGCAAGGCCGCGGAGCGCGATCTCGGCCACGACGACGCGCTGGGACGATCGCAGGCCCCACCGGTCGGCGGCGTCCGGGTGGAGCTCGCCCACGACGGCGAACAGGGCGCCTTCGGCCGTGGCGCGGGCCGTCCGTCCCGGGTGGAACACCGCCTCCGACGTCTCGGCCTCGTAGACCGGCCTGGAGAGGCCCAGTCGCCGGGCGACGAGCTCCAGGATGCCCTTCGCGTCGTCGAGCTCGTACGGCCGCGCGACGCGGTTCCAGGCGGGCTCCTCGGCCGCGCCGGTGAGCGCGATGCCCAGGCGCCACCACTCCCGCGCCGCGGCGCCGGTCCGCGCATACCCCTTCCCGATCTCGAACACGGCCACGTCGGGCGTCCCGTGGCGGAGGTTGACCGCCACCACGTCCAGCAGGCTGCCGAGCAGGTTGGTGCGCAGCAGCGAGTGGTCTCGCGACAGGGGGTTGGCCACGCCGATCGGGTCGCCGCCCGGCTGGTCCTCGTCCCCCACGGACGGGACCTCGCGGGCCAGCGCGAACGTCTCGAGGTGCCGGGGCGAGACGAGGGCGGTCGTGACCACCTCGGTCAGGCCGGCGCCGGCGAGCGTCTGGCGGACCAGCTCGCGGACCTCGAGCGGCGAGGCCCGGAAGCTGGGCATCAGCGTGTCGGGGGTGACCGAGGGCACGAGCTCATAGCCGCGGACGCGGGCGATCTCCTCCGCGATGTCGACCTCGACGGCGATGTCGCGGCGCCACGTGGGCACGAGCGCGGTGATCGCCGAGCCCTCGTCGGGGACGACAGCCAGCAGGTGCGGCGTGAGGGCCACGTCGACCCGGTCGCCGGGGCCTGCGGGCTCGGTCTCGACGCCGACGCGCGACAGCAGCTCGCGCTGCTCGTCCGCGGTCAGCTCGGTCCCGAGCAGCCGGTTGACCCTTGCCGGACGGAAGGAGACGCGTGGCCGCCCGGGCTCGTCGGGGGCCGTGTCGACCCGCCCCGGGGCGATGACGCCGCCCGCCCACGCACGGAGCAGCTGCGCCGTGCGGTCGGCTCCCAGGCGCGCCAAGCGCAGCTCCTGGCCCTTCTCGAAGCGGCTCGAGGCCTCGGACCGGAGCCCGAGGCGGAAGGCGGTGCGCCGCACGCTGACGGGGTCGAAGACGGCGGATTCGACGACCACGTCGGACGTGGTCTCGGAGACCTCCGAGTTGGCGCCGCCCATGACGCCGGCGACGGCGATCGGCCCGCGTCGATCGGCGATCAGCAGGATCTCCGGGCCGAGCTCGCGGTCGACGTGGTCGAGCGTCTCGAGGCGCTCGCCGGCCGCCGCGCGGCGGACGACGATCGTCGGGAGGCCGTCGGGCCCGGCACCGACGGCCGCGGCGTCGAACGTGTGGATCGGCTTGCCCAACTCAAGCATCACGTAGTTCGACGCGTCCACGACGTTGCTGATGGGCCGCTGGCCCGCCGCGAGCAGGCGCATCTGGACCCGGTCGGGGGACGGACCGACCCTGACGCCGCCCACCCAGCGGCCGACGAAGCGGGGGCACAGGTCCGGGTCCCGGACGTCGACGGCGAAGCGCTCCGCCGACGCGGGGCCGCTCCCCTCCTCGACCCCGATCGCCGGCTGGCGCACCTGCTGGCGGGTGGCCGCGGCCACCTCGCGGGCGAGGCCCAGGATGGACAGCGCATCGCCCCGGTTGGGCTTGACGTCCACGTCGAGCACGACGTCGCCGTAGAGGTCGGCGAGCGGCACGCCGAGCGGCGTGTCCGCGGGCAGGATCAGGATCCCGTCGGCGTCGCCGGTCAGCCGCAGCTCGTCGCCGGAGCACAGCATGCCGTTGGACACGACGCCCATCTTCTCGGTCCGCTCGATGCGCCGGTCACCGGGCAGGACCGCCCCGGGGAGCGCGACCGGGACGCGCTGGCCGGGGGCGATGTTGTCGGCCCCGCAGACGATCGAGAGCGTCTCGCCGCCGACCGTGACGGTGGTGAGGTGGAGGCGGTCGGCGCGGGGGTGCCGCTCGACCGTCAGCAGCTCGCCGGTCACGACGTTCTGCCAGTCGGCGCCCCAGCGCTCGATGTGCTTGACCTCCATCCCGAGCAGGGTCAGCCGCTCGGCCAGCTGCTCGGGCGTGAGCTGGACGTCGACGAACTCGCGGAGCCAGGACAGCGGGACTCTCACCGGAACGCTCCCAGGAAGCGGAGGTCGTCCTCCATGTACTGGCGCAGGTCGACCACGTGGTGGCGGAGGTTGGCGATCCGCTCGACGCCCATCCCGAACGCGAACCCCTGGTACCGCTCGGGGTCGATCCCCCCGTAGCGCAGCACCACCGGGTGGACCATGCCCGCCCCGAGGATCGTCATCCATCCAGTGCGCGAGCAGGCGGGGCACTTCTCCCCGTTGCAGATCACGCACAGGATGTCGAACGCCACCGACGGCTCCGTGAACGGGTAGTAGCCGGGGCGGAACCGGGTGGGCCGGTCGGCGCCGAACATCGCGTGGGCAAACTGGTCGAGCAGGCCCTTGAGGTCAGCCATGGAGGTGCCCTCGTCCACCATGAGCCCCTCGACCTGGAAGAACTCCGACGCGTGGCTGGCGTCGACGGCCTCGTAGCGGAAGCAGCGGCCCGGCAGGAGCGCCCGGATCGGCGGCTTCTCGCGGTGCATCACGCGGATCTGGCCCGGGCTCGTGTGCGTGCGGAGCAGCCGGCCGTCCATGTCGAGGTACAGGGTGTCCCACAGGTCCCGCGCCGGGTGGTCGGGCGGGATGTTGAGCATCTGGAAGTTGGTGACGTCGTCCTCGACCTCGGGGCCCTCGTAGACCACGAACCCGAACTGTGCGAACACGTCGGCGATCTCGCGTGCCGTCTCCATGATCGGGTGGAGGCTGCCGCGCCGGATCGGCCGCCCGGGCGTGGTGACATCGACGGCCTCCGCGGCGAGGCGAGCCGCGAGCTCGGACGCCGAGAGCCGTGCCCGCGCCTCGCCGATGGCGGCCTCGACGGCCGCGCGGACCTCGTTGCCGACGGCACCCAGCCTCGGGCGGTCCTCGGGCGGGAGCGCGCCGATGCTGCGCAGGATGGCCGTGATGCCGCCCTTCTTGCCGAGCACGTCCAGGTCGAGCGCGTCGAGCGAGGCGGTGTCGGGGGCGGCCGCCGCGGCGGCGGTGGCCCTTGCGCGGAGGGCCTCGAGGTCCGAGGTCAGCTGAGCGAGGTCCATGTCGGCTGGCGATCCGATCCTGTTGCGGGAGGTGCGGTCCGGGGTCCGAGAATCACGAACCCTCGAGCGTCGGCGACGTCGAGGGTCCGGGCAAGTGACCGTCGGCGGTCAGGCGCCCTTGGCGACCTCGGCGATCTGGCCGAAGGTCGCGGCGTCGCGGACCGCGATGTCGGCGAGGATCTTGCGATCCAGCGCCACGTCGGCCTTCTTGAGGCCGGCGATCAGCTTGCCGTACGTCGTCCCGTTGAGGCGGGCCGCCGCGTTGATGCGCACGATCCAGAGCTCGCGCATGTCACGCTTGCGCTGCTTGCGGTCGCGCGTGGCGTAGGCGAGCGCGTGGAGCTGCGCCTCACGGGCCGCCTTGATGAGCTTGCGGCGAGTGCCCTTGCGGCCCTCGGCCTCGTTGAACAGGCGCTTGTGGCGCTTGTGGGCGATGACGCCCCGCTTGACGCGTGCCATGTGGCTGCGGCTCCTAGAGGTACGGCAGGAGCCTGCGGAGCTGCTCGGTGTGCTCCGGGCCCACGATCGACTTGCCCGCGTAGCGGCGGGTCCGGCGGGACGACTTGTGCTCGAGGTGGTGCCCGCGCCAGGACTTCACGCGAATGTAGCTGCCCGACCCGGTGACCCCGACGCGCTTCTGGGTCCCCTTGTGGGTCTTCATCTTCGGCACGCTGGCCTCACTCTCCTGCTTGCGGCGCCTGTGCCTCCGCTGGCGCGGATCCGGCCAGGGGCGGCGTTGGCACTGGGGCGGCAGGCTCCTGGCCCGCGTCGCCATCGGACTTGCGGTGCTCGTGGACCCTCGGCTTGTGGACCGAGGCGAGCGTCATGAACATCGACTTCCCCTCGAGCGCTGGAGTCCGGTCGACGGTGCCGTGGTCCTTCACCGCATCGCCGAACTTGGCGAGCAGGCTCCGGCCGATCTCCGGGTGGGTGAGCTCACGGCCGCGGAAGCGGACCGTCACCTTGATCCGGTCGCCGTCCTCGAGGAACTCGACGGCGCGGTGGACCTTGGTGTCGAAGTCGCCGGCGCCGATCTTCGGCGTGAGGCGGACCTCTTTGAACTCGACCGCCCGCTGCTTGCGCTTCGCCTCCTTCTCGCGCTTGGTCAGCTCGTACTTGTACTGACCGTAGTCGAGAAAGCGGACGACGGGCGGCGCCGCCATCGGCGCGACCTCCACGAGGTCGAAGCCGCGGTCCTGCGCCATGGCCAGCGCCTGATGCGTCGGCATGACGCCAAGCTGCTGACCGTCCTGATCGACAACCCGCACCTGGGGGACGCGGATCATCTGGTTGATGCGCAGGTCTCGGCTGATGGTGGCTTCCCCTTGCTCGAATCCAACTGGTTCGCGGCGCGCCAGGGCACGCGGCCAAGGGCGCGGTCGCCGCGGGAGGATAGCACAGCGGTTCGGCGAGCCGCAACGCGCGGAGAGGGCGCCGGCAGAGCCGTCCCAGGGGCCGAGCGGCCTCGATTCGCCCACCAACCGCCTGGCGGTCGCTCCGGCGCGCGGGGGCGCAGCATAGCCGCTCAGCGGCGTGGTGTGCACGTTCTCGCCATGCTGGCGGGCGTCGTTCGAACCGGCTGACGGCGGAACCGCGGAGGGACCCGTCGCAGCAACCGCTGGGCGGTTCGCGTCTCCCCTACCCCAGGCGCTTCTCGCGGACCTCCTCGCCCAGACGCCAGGCGACCTCGGCCCACGGGAGCACCGGCTGCGGGTCGTTCTTGCCGGCGCCGCGCCTGCGGACCGCAGCCGTGCGGGCCTCGACCTCGCGATCGCCCAGGATGAGCATGTACGGGACCTTCTGGCCCTGCGCCAGGCGGATCTTGTTCTGCATCCGGTTGTCGGAGTCGTCCACCTCGACGAACCGCAGCCCCGCGGCGTGGAGCTCAGACGCTAGGGCCCGTGCCGCCTCGACATGGCGGTCCGCGATCGGGATCACCACGGCCTGGACTGGCGCCAGCCACAGCGGGAACGCGCCCGCGAAGTGCTCGGTCAGCACGCCGATGAAGCGCTCCAGAGAGCCGTAGATCGCACGGTGGATGGCAACCGGCCGCTTCTGCGTGCCATCGGCGTCGACGTACCAGAGGTCGAAACGCTCGGGCAGCATCACGAGGTCCGCCTGGATGGTGGCCGTTTGCCACTCGCGACCGAGGGCGTCCTCGATCTGGATGTCGATCTTCGGGGCGTAGAAGGCGCCGTCGCCAGGCTTGACTCGGTAGTCCACGCTCGATCGCTCGAGCGCCTCGCGCATCAACGTCTCTGCCTGGTCCCACAGCGCCGGATCGCCGAGGGCCTTGGCGGGCCGGGTGCCGAACGTCAGCCTCGGCGTGAGGCCGAACCACGAGTACGCCTCGGTCACCTCGCCCATCAGCGCCTCGATCTCCGTCCCGATCTGGTCGGGCCGGACATAGATGTGGGCGTCGTCGGTGACAAAGTGACGCACGCGCGTGAGGCCCGACAGCGCGCCCGACAGCTCGTTGCGGTGCAGCTTGCCGTACTCCGACAGGCGCAGCGGCAGCTCGCGGTAGGAGCGCACGCGGCTGCGATAGATGAACGAGCTCTCGGGGCAGTTCATCGGCTTGAGGCTGTAGGTCTGCTCCTCGGCCTCGACCAGGAACATGTGCTCGCGGTATAGGTCCCAGTGGCCCGACTGCTGCCACAGCTTCTGGTGGACCAGCGGGGGCGTGTAGATCTCCTGGTAGCCGCGCCGCTCCTGGAGCTCCCGCATCGCGCTCTCGAGGGTGCGATACAGCCTCCAGCCCTTCGGGTGCCAGAAGGCTGAGCCGGGGCTGACGTCGTGGAAGCTGAACAGGTCAAGCTCGCGGCCCAGCTTGCGATGGTCGCGCTTCTTGGCCTCCTCGCGCCGCCACAGGTACTGGTCGAGCTGCTCCTGCGTCTCCCACACCGTGCCGTAGATGCGCTGGAGCATCGGGCGCTTCTCGTCGCCCCGCCAGTAGGCTCCAGCCACGGAGAGCAGCTTGAACGGGCCGATCCTGCCCGTGGACTCCACATGGGGACCCTTGCACAGGTCCCGGAACGGCCCGTGCTCGTAGAACGTCACCGGCGGCATCGGCTCGCCCGTCGCGGCTGCCCTCGCAGCCAGGTCGTCGAGGATCTCGACCTTGAACGTCTGGCCGGCAGCCTCCTCGATCGCGCGGCCGGTGTCGAACTGGACCTCGCGCCGCACGAAGGCGTGGTCTGCCTTGACGCTCTCGGCCATGCGCGCCTCGATGGCGGCGAGATCGTCGGGCGTGAGTGCGCGCGGCAGGTCGAAGTCGTAGTAGAAGCCGTTCTCGACCGCGGGCCCGATGCCCAGCCGGGCGCCCGGGAACAGGTCGAGCACGGCCTCGGCCATCACGTGCGCCGTGCTGTGGCGCATCGCGTCGATGGGCGCGTGGGCGCCCGCGTCGAGCAGCTCGTCGGCCGAGCCGCGGACCGGCGCCTCGAGGACCTCGTCCTCGTCCTCCGCTGCCGCCGTCGCCGCCTTGTCGTCTGCCATGTCCAGTCCTCCCGGGAATCACAGACCTCTCGTCCCGACAGGACGAGAGGTCCGACCTCCCGCGGTTCCACCCGCCTTCGCGCCAGCCCGATCATGGACTGCCGCGCTCTCGTGCCGCGCTAACGGGCGGATCCCGGGCCGGTTCGCCGGCCGCTCGCGGGTGGTGCCGTGGTCCCGTGACCCCTGGCGCGGCTCTCAGCCTCGGGTCGCGCCTCTCTGGCGGGTGCGGGACCGGGCGTGTCCCGGTCAACGCTGTGTGGTGGGCGATACTGGACTCGAACCAGTGACCTCATGCATGTCAAGCATGCGCTCTAACCAGCTGAGCTAATCGCCCTTCGGCGGCGGAGCGTAGCACAGCCGGGGTGATCCGCGCCCTGCTCCCCTCGTGGCGCCGCTCGCTCACCGCCCGGCGCGTGAGCCCGCGGACGATCAGCACCTACCAGACGAGCGCCGCGCAGCTCGGCGCGTTCCTCGCGGCCCGCGACGCGCCCAGCGAGCTCTCCGGCATCCGTCGCGAGCACGTCGAGGCGTTCATCGAGCAGCCCCTCGCGATCAAGGCACCGGCGACCGCCCACAACCGCTGCCGCGGCTGCCAGGCGTTCTTCGAGTGGTGCGTCGATGAGGTCGAGGTCAGCGAGAGCCCGATGGCGTGCATGCGGCCCCCGCGGCTCGACGAGGCGCCGCCGCCGGTCCTGCGCGAGGCCGAGCTCATGCGGCTTCTGGAACCGCCCGAGGGGGACCG
This sequence comes from Chloroflexota bacterium, assembly GCA_021812735.1. The sequence continues at coordinate 7,696 of JAKAMV010000002.1, forward strand.
GACCCGGGCCGGGATCCGCGACGCCGCCATCCTGCGCCTGTTCGTGGACACGGGGATCCGGCGCGGCGAGCTGCTCGGGATCGCGGTCGCGACGTGGACCTCGACGAGGGGCTCGTGGACGTGGACGGCAAGACGGGCCGTTGGCGCGTGGCGGTTGGCGACACGACCTCCGCGCCCTGCACCGGTACCTGCATGTGCGCACGAAACGCCCCGACGTGGGTGAGCCGTGGCTGTGGCTCGGCCGCAGGGGGCAGCTGATGCAGACGGGACTCGGGAAGCTCGTGAGCCCACCGCTGCGACGCCGCGGGCCCGGAGGTCCGTCAGTTCAAGTCACTGACCTCCCACGGGTTTGAAGTCCAGCGGGTGCCTCGCCGTGGGCTGAGTCAAGACATTCTTGACTCCCGAGTGTCATCGCAAGACAATCCGGAATTGGGTCAGGGCACCGCTTCTACCCCTCGGTCTCGTATTGGAGCAAGATCACCTATCCGAACGGCTCGGTCCTCTACGGCGCCTACCACGCGACGTACGGCAGCGACTGTTGGTCCGCGGCCATCAGCCCGTCCGACATCTACTGGCCCGCGTGCTCCACAGGCGGCTTCACGATGTACTGGACATCACGCCCGCCCGGCGCGACCGAGTCGCACCACCAGATCACCGCAGCCGGCGTGACGGGCACCTTCGGCGGCGTCTACAGCTGCGGCCTGAACTGAGGGGGTGTACGACATGAGGCTCCGGCCCTCGAAGCGCGGGCTCATCGCCGCGACTGCCGCTGTTGTCGTCATCGGCGGCGCCGCGGTGTCCGCCGTCACGGGCGGCGGCAATCGACCGGACCCGGGCCTGCTGGCGCTGTTCCAGACACCGGGAACCGGGTATCCGCCGGTCGCTGCCGTGGTCGACGGCCGCGACGTGTCCGGGCAGTACATGGCCTACGCGGTGAAGCAGCTCCAGGTCAACGCGGCGGAGGCGGGCACGACGGTGTCGCGCTCGCAGGCCGTCGCGCAGGTCCTCGACCGCCTCGCGTCGGCGGCCGCGATCGCCAAGGAGGCGGCGCGGCGCGGCTACGTCGCCTCCGAGGACGAGATCACGGCCTACCTGACGAAGCAGACCGATCAGGCGCTCCGGTTCGACGCCGCGTCGGAGGAGGCGGTGTGGGCGGCCAACGGCGACGCGGACGCAAACGCCTACGTCCACGACCCGGGGGTCCGAGCCATCGCCGCACGGATGATCGCCGGCGGGAAGATGCTCTCCGATCTCGCGGCGGCCGACCCCGAGTTCGACGCCAGGGCGTTCACGGACTCGCTCAAGGGGTCCATCAAGGTCGACGTGCTCTTCACCCCCTGAGCCCGGTCCGAGGTCCGGCCAAGTCAAGATGGCGAGACTCAGGCAATTCGGTCCCGCGGTGGTCGTGCTGGTCGTCGCGCTCGGCTGCACGCCGACCAGCACCGCCACGCGGCCGGGCGGCGTCGCCTCGCCTGCTGCAGACGACTGCGCCGCGCTGGGCCGGCTGCTCACCGCCGCTCGGGGGGTGCCTTCCCTGCGCAGCGCCGTGGGATCCGGCGCCCCGGGCACCGAGGTCCTCAACGCCGCGGAGGCCGTCCTCAGTCCGATCAAGGAGGTGTACGGCGCGTACACCGCCTCCGGCCGAGCGGACCCTCAGGCGAACGCCATTCGCGCCGCGGCAGAGGATCTCGCCGGCGCGGCGGCGTTCTTCGAGGGGCAGCAGGCTCCCGGCGCCAGCGCGCCACCGAGCGGCCTCGGGAGCGTGAGCTGGGCGCTCGGCCAGTTGGAGCAGGGGGTGGTTGACGTCAAGGCGGCCGCCGCTCTCCTGCGCACCGAGCCAGCGCCCAACCAGGCAATCTGCCCGTCAGGGTGACCAGGGTCGGGGCGGAGCCACGCTCTGCACGTGGCGCTCGAGCCAGGCTGGCGAGAACTTGCCGTTTCCTCGGCGGCGAGTGGATCAACGTGCTGCGATCCGACGGCAGCCAGGCGGGGCCCGCCGCCGAGCGCCCGTCGCGCGACAGCACGAGGAGCCCGACCCCGCCGCCGCTCGGCGCCCGGACGACCGGGAGGACGACGGTGCCGTCCGCGCCGACCACCGCTCGGTGTGTTCGCAGGCGGATGTCCAGTCAGACGCGCCACGGCCCAGTCGCGGCCCATGGTGCAGCGACGCCGGGGCGAGGGCGAAGGTAGCGAGCGGCCGGCTCCTCGCCGTCGACACCTCGCCGACCAAGTGCTTGACGCCCCGCCCTCGCAGGCCGACCATAGGCGCTCGAAGCAGACGTGATTGTCGGACGATGACGGACACGCTCTACACGATCGATCGGATTGCCTTTGCCGCCGCATGGGTGCTCGGCGCTTGGCTCGTCGGCATCGCGGCCCGCCGACGCGGTTTCAGCCAGGTTGCTTGGGGATTGGCGTCACTGCTCTTGTCCCCCGTGGTCGGGATAGCCCTGCTATCGCTAGTCACGCCTAGGGGCGGGACACGCCCACGCGGGTGACTCCGGGCCAACTCGAGCAGTCCAAGGACCGGGACTTCCCAGCTGGAATGTCCGAGGTTCCTGGCCCAGGCTGGAGGATCAGTCACGCTCGAGCCATCCGGCATGCCTTCGCTGTAGTTGCAGTGCTCTGGCGTGCCCGCTGCGTCAGACCCTCGATTTCGTCACGGTGAACCTGAGCGTTTGCGCGCGCCAGCAGCGGGCCCTGCCGCCAGCCGCCAGTAGCGCCGGGAACGACATCCCCTTCACTTCTCGGCGGCCGTGCGCCCGCGGTCCTGATCTGCACAGCGTCCCCGTCATCGACCTGTCCTTTGTCGAGGTGCGAGGCGAGCCCCTCGCGCAGGTCCGTGACCTGGACAGTTGCGAGCGGCTCCAGAACCTCACGCGGCTGCGCGTCGAGCGTGCGGATGGCGCTGCGCGTTCCTGCGTCGGCGCGCCCGCACGCGGCGCAAGATCGGCGGCTGCCGGAAGTGACCAACCGCAGGTCAGGCCCGGGCCCCGGCCCATGCCGCCCGGCCGCCGCGCCAGTACCTCCGCCTCCCTGACGGCACTTCACCGCAGGGCCGCCGGGACGGACGCTGTGCCCAGTCGCCGTGCGTCCCGCGGGCCGGGCTTCGGCTGCCTGCCCCAGGGGCACGGTCTTCTGCTCTGGAGAGTCCGATGACCAATGCGCTGGCCTCCGCGCTGCCCCGGGTGGACGACCATGACCTGATCGACCGGATCATCGGCGATCACGCGGGCCGACCCGGCGCGCTGCTCGGCATCCTCGAGAAGCTGCAGGACGCCAACCGCCACAAGTACCTCCCGATGGAGACGCTCGAGTACGTCGCGCTCCGAACAGGCACGCCGCAGTCGCAGGTCTACGCGGTGGCGACGTTCTACGCGCTGTTCAACCTGGACCCGCAGGGCACCCACACCATCGCCATCTGCCGCGGCACGGCCTGCCACACTCGCGGCTCGAGGTCGCTCCTGGAGCGCGTGAAGCTGCAGCTCGGCCTCGAGGAATCGGGCACCGCCGACAAGCTCACGCTCACGACGCCGGACCGCAGGTTCACCATCCGCACCGTGGCGTGCTTCGGCCAGTGCGCGCTGGCGCCCGTGGCGGAGATCGACCACACGATCCGGGGCCACGTCAAGGAGCAGGCCCTCATCCGCGATGTGGAGCTGCTGCGCAAGGACGGCTCCCGATGAGGATCCAAGACCTCGCCGCCTTCGCCGAGGTCCGCGAAGCCGGCCTCGCCAAGCTCCTGCCGTCCCGGCCGCGGATCGCGGTGGGCATGGGCACCTGCGGCACCGGCAACGGGGCGGAGGCCGTCTACCACGCCCTCAAGAACGAGGTCGACACGCGCGGGCTGGACATCTCGCTCGCGCCGGTCGGCTGCTTCGGGTTCTGCGCCGAGGAGCCGCTCGTCAACGTGTGGGCGCCCGGCCACCCGCTGCTGATGCTCCGGCGCGTCCGGCCCAACCACGTCGCCGACATCCTCGACGCCCTGGCCCACGACTCGCTGCCCCCGGCCGAGACGGTCCTGTGCAAGATCGAGGCCTGGGACCACCTCACCGGCCACGTCAAGTACGGGACCGGCTACCCGGACGTGCCGTCGTGGGGCGCGATCCCCTTCTTCCACGGCCAGGTCAAGATCGTCCTGCGCAACTGCGGCCTGATCAACCCCGACGACATCGAGGAGTACGTCGCCGTCGGCGGCTACCAGGCCCTCTACAAGGTCCTGATCGACCAGAACCCCGCCGCTGTCATCGAGCAGGTCAAGGCGTCCAAGCTCCGCGGCCGCGGGGGCGCCGGATTCCTGACCGGCAACAAGTGGGAGTTCCTCGCGAAGGCCCCGGGCCCCGAGAAGTACCTCATCTGCAATGCGGACGAGGGCGACCCGGGCGCCTACATGAACCGCAACGAGATCGAGTCCGACCCGCACGCCCTGATCGAGGGGATGCTCATCGCCGGCTACGTCACCGGCGCCCCGCGCGGGATCATCTACGTGCGCGCGGAGTACCCGCTCGCGGTCATGCGCCTCGAGCAGGCGATCGACCAAGCCCGCGCGTACGGCGTCCTGGGCGACAACGTCCTCGGACGCAACTTCGCGTTCGACCTCGACATGGTCGAAGGCGCGGGCGCGTTCGTGTGCGGCGAGGAGACCGCGCTCATCGCATCGCTCGAGGGCAAGGCCGGCCGGCCGCGGACGCGGCCGCCGTTCCCGGCCCAGAAGGGCCTCAACGGCAGGCCCACCAACATCAACAACGTCGAGACCTGGTACAACATCGCGCCCATCGTCGCCAAGGGCCCAGCGTGGTTCACCGAGACCGGCTCGCCCAAGAGCGCGGGCACCAAGGTGTTCTCGCTGGTCGGCAAGGTCCGCAACACCGGCCTCGTGGAGATGCCGCTGGGCACGCCGCTCTCGACGTTCATCTACGACATCGGCGAGGGCGGCACCAACGGCCGCGACATCAAGGCGGTCCAGACCGGCGGCCCGTCGGGCGGCTGCATCCCGGCCGACATGTTCGACACGCCGGTGGACTACGAGACCCTCGCCCAGCTCGGCTCCATCATGGGCTCCGGCGGCATGGTCGTCATGGACGCCGACAACTGCATGGTGGACGTCGCGCGGTACTTCGTCGAGTTCACCCACTCCGAGAGCTGCGGCAAGTGCGTCCCGTGCCGGGTGGGGCTCGACAAGGCCCTCCGGATGCTCAACCGGTTCACTCAGGGCGTCGCCACCGCGGACGACATCACCCTGCTCGACGAGCTGTGCCGCATGGTCCGGGACACCTCACTGTGCGCCCTGGGCGGCAGTGCCCCAAACCCGGTGCTCACGAGCCTGCGCCACTTCCGGCACGAGTTCGAGGACCACATCGTCGCCAAGCGCTGCCGCGCGGGCGTGTGCGAGGACCTTGCGCTCTCGCCGTGCGAGAACTCCTGCCCGCTGCACATGAACATCCCGCGCTTCCTGCAGCTGTACAGCGAGGGCCGGCTGGAGGACGCGTTCCTCTCGGTCATCCTGGACAACCCGCTGCCGGCCTCCACCGGGCGCGTGTGCCAGCACCCGTGCGACGACCGCTGCCGGCGGGCGGGCATCGACGAGCCGGTCAACATGCGCGACGTCCACCGCCTGATCGCGGACGAGGTCCTGCTGACGGACCGCTTCGAGACCATGGTCGCCAAGGTCCGCGAGCGCAGGCTAGAGCCCACGGGCCGCGAGGTGGCGGTCGTGGGCGCCGGGCCCACCGGGCTCGCCTGCGCCTACTACCTCGCCCTGTTCGGGCACAGCGTGGTCGTCTACGACTCCCGGCCGGCGGCGGGCGGCATGCTCCGCTACGCCCTGCCGGAGTACCGGCTGCCAAAGCACGTGCTCGACAAGGAGATCGAGCTCATCGAGCGCGTGGGCGTCCGCTTCGAGTGCAACATCGACGTGGGCAACGACGTCTCCCTCAACGACCTCGCCCACCAGTACGACGCGGTGTTCATGGCGATCGGCACCTGGAAGGAGGCCTGGGTCTACCTTCCGGGCACCGAGCTGACCGGCGTCATGCCGGCCCTCCCCTTCCTCGAGGCCGCCTCGCGCAAGCAGGACGTGCCGGTCGGCAAGAAGGTCGTGGTGATCGGCGGCGGCAACGCCGCGATCGACTCGGCGCGGACCGCCCGGCGCCTCGGCGCGGAGGTCACGGTCGTGTACCGGCGCGAGCGCAAGGACATGCCGGCCATCCCCGAGGAGATCGAGGCGGCCGAGCACGAGGGCGTCAAGGTGGCCTATCTGGCCGCCCCGCACCGGATCATCGGCGACAAGAGCGGCCAGGTCCGCGCGCTGGAGGCGGTGGTGACCACGCCCGGCGAGTACGACCTCTCGGGCAGGCGCAGGCCGGTCCCGACCGACGAGGTGATCCGCCTCGACTGCGACACGGTCGTCCTCGCGGTGGGCGAGAAGGTGGATCCCGACTTCTCCCTGGCATCGGGTCTCACGCTCAACGAGGACGGCACCATCGTCGTCGACCGCTACTCGCTCGAGACGAGCCGGGAGCGGTTCTACGCCGGCGGCGACCTCATCACGGGCGCGTCGAACGTGTCCAACGCGATGGGCTACGGCAAGAAGGCGGCCCGCAACATCGACAAGCGGCTCATGGGGCAGAAGCGCTACCCGCGGCTGCTGCCGGAGTTCGTGTACGCGATGGAGCCGCCGGAGACCCCGGCGGAGGTCGGTCGCCACACGCCGCCCGAGCGGCCAGCGGACGAGCGGGTCACGAGCTGCGAGGAGGTGTCGCTCGGCCTCACGCCGGTGGCGGCCCTGGCGGAAACGTCCCGCTGCCTTCGCTGCGACATCCGCAGCACCGAGAGGTAGGAGATCACCTTGGCCGAGAAGGTGAAGGTCCGCATCGACGGCGAGGTGATCGCGGCCACGGCCGGCCAGACCATCCTCGAGGTCGCGCGCGCCAACAACAAGTACATCCCCGCCCTGTGCTACATGGAGGGCCTCAGCGCCACCGGCGCCTGCCGCCTATGCGTCGTGCAGGTGGAGGGCGTCAACAAGCTGATCCCGGCCTGCACGACCCCGGTGCAGGAGGGCCAGGCCGTGGTGACGACCTCGCCCCAGATCGAGTCCTACCGCCAGATCGCCCTCGAGCTGCTGTTCGCGGAGCGGAACCACGTGTGCGCGGTGTGCGTGTCCTCCGGGCACTGCGAGCTCCAGGCCCTCGCCCAGGAGCACGGCGTCACCCACGTCCGGTATCCGTACAGCTGCCCGCGGCTGCCGGTGGACACCACCCACCCGCGGTACGTGCTCGACCACAACCGCTGCATCCTGTGCGGGCGCTGCGTGCGGACCTGTGCCGAGATCGAAGGTGCCCACGTGTGGGACATCGCCGGTCGAGGCATCGGGTCCCAGCTCGTCTCGGAGCTCCGGCGGCCGTGGGGCGAGGCAACCAGCTGCACCAGCTGCGGCAAGTGCGTGCAGGCATGCCCCACGGGCGCGATGGCCGAGAAGGGCTGGGCCGTGGAGGAGATGACCAAGCACAAGACCGTGGTCAGCCGCCTGACCTCGATGCGCGAGGGCTCGTGATGGACAAGGTCAAGATCGGCACCTGCTGGCTCGACGGCTGCTCCGGGTGCCACATGTCGCTCCTCGACATCGATGAGGCCATCGTCGGGGTGCTGCGCAAGGCCGACATCGTGTTCGGGCCGCTCGTGGACGCGCAGGAGTGGCCCGAGGGCGTGGACGTCGCCATCGTCGAGGGTGCCGTGAGCAGCCAGGACGACCGCGAGCTCGTGCAGACCGCCCGCGCCCGCAGCAAGTACCTCATCGCCCTGGGCGACTGCGCCGTGACGGGCAACGTGCCGTCGATGCGCAACGGGATCCCGGTGCGCAGGCTCCTCGAGCGCGTCTACGTCGAGGGCGCGGACGAATCCGAGGGCATCCCCACCGACGGGGTGCCGCCGCTGCTGCGCCAGGCGGAGCCGCTCCGCCAGACGGTCAAGGTCGACCTTCATGTGCCCGGCTGCCCGCCGCGCCCCAACGCCATCCTGACGGTCCTCTCCGACCTCCTCGAAGGTCGCGAGCCGGACCTCGGGTCCAAGCTCAGATTCGGGTAGGAGCGCCATGCCGACCAAGTCGAAGGCGGCGCCGGCCACGGCCCGCACGCTGAGCATCCACCCCGTGTCCCGGATCGAGGGCCACGCCAAGATCACCATCCGGATCGACGAGCGGGGCCAGGTCAGCGACACCCAGTTCCACGTGACCCAAGTCCGCGGCTTCGAGAAGTTCGTCGAGGGGCGGCCGTACTACGAGATGCCCTCGATCACCGCGCGGATCTGCGGCATCTGCCCCGTCAGCCACCTGCTCGCCTCCTCGAAGGCGTGCGACGCGATCATGGCGGTGCGGATCCCCAGCGCTGCGACTCGGGCGCGCGAGCTGCTCCACATGGCGCAGTTCGTCCAGAGCCACGCCCTCTCGTTCTTCCACCTGTCCGCGCCCGACCTGCTGCTGGGCATGGACTACGACCCGGCGCGACGCAACGTGGCGGGCCTGCTCGAGGAGCAACCCGACGCCCTGCGCGACGGCATCGCCCTGCGCAAGTTCGGCCAGACCCTCATCGAGCGGCTGGGCAAGGAGCGCATCCACCCGTCCTGGACCGTGCCGGGCGGCGTGAACACGCCGGTCGACCCGTCCGTCCGCGAGAAGACGCTCGCCGAGCTGCCCGCGGCGCTGGCGATCGTGCAGCGGACTCTGGCCCTGTGGAAGAAGGCCGTCGAGGGCTATCCGGCCGAGATCGAGGCGTTCTCGAACTTCCCGACCATGTACGCCGGTCTGGTGGGTCCGGACGGGAGCCTCGCGCTGTACGACGGGCGGCTGCGGTTCGTGGGCCCCGACGGGGCCATCGTCGCCGACCAGGTCGCGCCCGAGGCCTACGCGGAGCACATCGCCGAGGCGGCCCTCTCCGATTCGTACCTCAAGGCCCCGTACTACCGCCCGGTCGGCTACCCGGAGGGCATCTACCGGGTCGGGCCGCTGGCCCGGCTCAACGCGGCGGACCGGTGCGGGACGCCGCTCGCGGACGCGGAGCTGGCCGAGTACCGCGGGCGCTTCGGCCGGATCGTCCAGAGCGGGTTCCACTACCACTACGCCCGCCTGATCGAGGCGCTGTACGGCCTCGAGCGGATCGGGCAGCTCCTCGACGACCCGGCCATCCTGGGCACCAAGGTGCGCGCGCACGCCGGCGTGAACAACCTCGAGGGCGTGGGCATGATCGAGGCGCCCCGGGGCACCCTCATCCACCACTACAGGGTCGACGACAACGGCGCCATGACCTGGGCCAACCTGATCGTGGCGACGGGGCACAACAACCTCGCCATCGGCCGGGGCGTGCTCCAGGTGGCGAAGCGGTTCGTCGACGGGACGAAGATCCAGGAGGGCGCGCTCAACCGCGTGTCCGCCCTCGTCCGCGCCTACGACCCGTGCCTCTCCTGCTCCACCCACATCCTCGGCCAGGCCGCGGTGGTCCTCCAGCTCCAGGGCCCTGACGGCGAGCTGCTCGACGAGGTGGGCACGGTCTAGGTGCAGAGAGCGCTTCGGCCGCTCCTCTCCGCCGGGGCCCCACAGACAGAGCCGGCGCCCGGCGCGGGCATCGGGCATTGTGGGGGCGATGCACCGCTCGTCACGCGTTCTTGGGATCCGCGCGCGGCCGCGGCCGCCTTCGCTCGCCGCGCCGGGCGCGTCCGCGGGGGCCCCGGCATGACGGCACGCCGCCCGATCATGGTCATGGGCTGCACCAGCGACGCCGGCAAGTCGTTCCTGGCGGCCGCCCTGTGTCGGCACTACGCGAACCTGGGCCTGCGCGTGGCGCCGTTCAAGGCGCAGAACATGAGCAACAACGCCGCCGTGACGCCCGACGGCCTCGAGATCGGCCGGGCGCAGTACCTCCAGGCAATGGCCGCCCGCGTGGCGCCCGAGGCCAGGCACAACCCGATCCTGCTCAAGCCCTCGGCCGACACGTTCAGCCAGGTGGTGGTGATGGGCCGCCACGACCCGGAGATGACGGCCCTGCCGTGGCTCGGCCGCTCGGAGCTGCTGTGGCCGACGGTGCGGGACGCGCTCCGCTCGCTCGTGGCCGAGCACGACCTCGTGGTGATCGAGGGGGCCGGCAGCCCGGCCGAGGTCAACCTGCGCGCGTCGGACATCGTGAACATGCGAGTGGCCCTCGAGGCCGGCGCGGACGTCTACCTCGTCGCCGACATCGACCGCGGCGGGGCGTTCGCCCACCTCCTGGGCACGTGGCTGTGCCTGGCGCCCGACGAGCAGGCGCTCGTCCGAGGCTTCGTCCTCAACAAGTTCCGGGGCGACCCAGCGCTGCTCGGCAACGCGATGGACTGGCTGCAGGAGCGCACCGGCGTCGCGACCGTGGGCATCGTGCCGATGCTCCGCCACCACCTCCCCGAGGAGGACGCGTTCCACCACGCCGCCGCCCCGGTCGAAGGCGACGTGAACATCGCGCTGGTGCTCTACCCGTACGCGTCCAACCTCGACGAGTTCGACCCGCTGCTCCATGAGCCGGGCGTCACGGTGGTGCCGGTCCGCGAGCCCGCGGCGCTCGACCGCTTCGCGGCGGTGCTGCTGCCCGGATCGAAGAACACGGCCGCGAGCCTGCGATACCTGCGCGCCAGCGGGCTGGACGGTCACCTCGCCCGGGCAGCGGTGGCCGGCGTGCCGGTGGTGGGCGTCTGCGGCGGCATGCAGCTCCTCGGTCGGCGTGTCCTGGACCCGACCGTGCTCGAGGGCGGCGACATGGACGGGCTGGGCCTGCTGGACCTCGAGACCACCCTGGACCCCCAGAAGACCACGCGCCAGACGGAGGTGGCCTGGCGGGGCGAGACGCTCCGCGGCTATGAGGTCCACCACGGGCGGACCGCCGCGGGACCGGCCGCCCGCGAGCACCTCCCCGGCGGCCTCGGCTGGGAGCATGGCTCAGTCCGCGGCGTGTACGTCCACGGCCTGTTCGAGAACACGGGCTACCGGCAGGCGTTCCTCGAGGGGCTGGGCTGGCAGGGCACCGCGCGCGACTGGCGAGCGCACCTCGACGCGGAGCTGGACCGCGTGGCCGCCGAGGTCGCCGCGGCGTGGCGGCTGGACTGACGCGGCTGTCTCCTGGCGCCGACCGGCGGCCGGGTCGGCGGCGCTGGCGGCAGCATCGCGCTCAGCGCCGGCAGGCCTCCTCGTAGCGGGCGAGCTCACTCGCGGCGGCCAGCGGCCGCCGGTGCTGGCGATCGGTGGGCGCCTCGGCGTTGACGCGGGCGATGGCCGCGTTGATCTGCGTCACGAGGTCCTCGAGCGCGGCACGGTCGCGGCGGCGGGCGAAGGCCGTCGGAGCCAGGCCCCGGGACGCCCGCGCCAGGATCTCGTCGCGGCGGTCGAGCAGCCCGCGGACCTCCTTGTCGGCCTCGATCCAGGGCGGCGCGGCCCCGTAGTTCTTGAGCACGTGGAACGCGAGGCCCCACTCCCCCGCGTACGGGTTCTCGTCGTTCGGCAGCGCCTCGCCCTGATGGGGCAGGTTGTCGAACTTGCCCTCCTCCATCGCCCGGCGGATCTGGCGCTCGACGAGCGGCTCCCAGTCGGACCCGACCTCCATGTTGCCGTCGGCCCGACGGCGGTGAACGAGCGACTTGGGGTCGGGCGCATCGGCCATGCCGCGATCTTCGCACGCCTGCGAGCCTCGCGCACCAGCTCGTGTGCCGCGGTCTGCATGGCACCGGATGCCTCGGCGCTATCCTCGCAGGCAGACCCGGACGGCAGTCGCATCGTAGTCCAGACGACCACCGCCGCCTGACCCGTCCCGGCCCGACGCCCAAGGGAGACCCATCCATGAACGACCTCAAGCTCGGCATCCTGCTCTGGAACCAGGCCACAGACTGGCCGTCGTACCTCGCTGCGGTCCGGCGGATCGACGCCCTCGGCTACGACCACCTGTGGGCGTGGGACCACCTCTACGCGATCTTCGGCGACCCGCTCCAGCCCATCTTCGAGGGGTGGTCGTCGCTGGCCGCCGCCGCGATGGCCACCGAGCACCTCCGCCTCGGCCTGCTGGTCGGCGCCAACACATTCCGGAACCCGGGCGTGGTGGCCAAGACGGCGACCACGCTCGACCACATCTCAGGCGGCCGCGCCATCCTCGGCGTGGGCGGCGCCTGGATGGAACCCGAGCACACCGCGTACGGGATCGACTTCGGCGCGGGCTTCGGCCAGCGGCTCGACTGGCTGGAGGAGTCAGTGGCGAGCCTGCGGGCGATGCTCGCCGGCGACGCCGTGACCTCGCTGCCGGGCGGCCACTACCGGTTCCAGGCGGCGGAGGTCCACCCGCGCCCGGTGCAGCGGCGCCTGCCGATCATGATCGGCGGCTCCGGCGAGAGGAAGACCCTGCGCACGGTCGCCCGCCACGCCGACCTGTGGAACGCGATGGGCACGCCCGAGACGCTGCAGCACAAGGCCGACGTCCTGCGCAGCCACTGCGAGGCGGTGGGGCGCCCGATCGACGAGATCGAGTTCACGCTCGGCGTCAAGCTCACGATCCGCGACTCGGCGGCCGAGGCCGAGCGCGTCTGGCGGGCCGCCATGGCCCACAACAGGACGCCGATCGCCGAGGTCGAGGACGACGTCACGTTCCTCAACGTGACGCCAGAGCAGGCGGCCGAGCGGCTCGCGCCGTACCTCGCCCTGGGGTTCCGCACCATCATCAGCGAGCAGCCCGCGCCGTACGACACCGAGACGCTCGAGCGCTTCATCGGGCAGGTGAAGCCGCTGCTCGAGCGGGCCTGAGGCCGCCTCGGGGGTGTGAAGGCGCCGACGGCGCCGACGGCGTCGGGACGAGAGCCGCGAGCCGGCTACGACGCGATCCGCTCGAGCCAGATGGCGGGGATGACCCGGGCGGTTCGCTGCTCGTAGTCGGCGAAGCCGGGGTGCTGGGCGACGTGGGCCGACCAGAGCCGGTCCCGCTCGGTGCCTTGGGCGACGATGGCCTGCGCTCGGAACGTCTCGCCCTCGGCCTCGACGGTGACCTCAGGGTGCGCCACGAGATTGGCGAACCAGGCCGGGTTGGCGGGCGCGCCGCCCTTGGAGGCCATGATGACGAAGCGGGCGCCGTCGCGGCTGTAGACGAGGGGCGCGATGCGCGGCTCCCCGGTTTTCGCCCCCAGCGTGTGCAGGAGCAGGACGGGGCGGCCCTCGAACGGGCCGAACGTGATCCGGCCACCGTGTGCCCGGTGGTCGGCGATGAGGGCTTGTGTGAAGGAGGCGCGGTCGGAGCGGGGATCGCTTGCGGTCATGCGCGAATCGTAGTCCCGCCGCCGGCTTGTTGCGTCCGCAATGACCTCCAGCGGGGCCGCCCTCAGGCCGCGACCGTCGTCGCGCCGGCGGCGGCTGCCGAGGTCCGCCATGCCGCAGGCACCTCGGTGGCCCTGGCCGCCGCGAACCGCGGCAGGGCGGAGGCGAGGAACATGCCCGCCCACGCCGGGAAGCCGATCCCCTCGCCCACGACGGTCGCCGCCGACAGGAGGAGGCCGCCGGCCGTGAACGCCGCGGCGTTGCGGGCGGTCATGGTCGCCTGCACGGTCACGAGGGCCGGGCCCGCGGTCAGGCGGAACAGGCGCTCCGTCTGGGCGAGCACGCTGGCGGAGTAGCCCACGGCGCCCACCATGACGCCGATCAGCAGCACGGCGCCCGCCGCCACGCTGCCCGGGAACGCGGCCAGGCAGAGCAGCATGCCCAGGCCCCGGAGCGCGTACGCGGTCCGCAGGAGCCGGGCGGACGACAGCTGCGCCAGCACGGCGCCGAGCACGGCCGAGGTCAGGAGCGACGCCAGCGCCCAGACGCCGGACAGGACCACGGCGAAGCCGGGCGACATTCCCAGCACGGCCACCGCGTAGACGCCGAGGTACGGCGTGAGTCCGACGCCCGCTGCGTTCCACGTCGATGCCCGCAGGAACGAGCGGAGTGCGGGGGTGGGCTCGGGCGCCGCGGCCGCCGCAGGGATGTGGACCCGGCCGGGGCGCGGCAGCCGGGCGACGGTCCGGACCAGCGGCAGCGAGGCGAGGAACGCGACCGCGAAGAAGGCCGCGTACAGCCAGCTCGCGAGGGCCGGCCCGACGGCGTTCAGAGCGAGGCCCGCCGGCAGCAGGATCACCGCCGACGCGCCTGCCGTCGCGGCCATCATCTTCGGTGTCACGGTGCGGCGCTCGTCGTCCGGCAGGACGATGGCGAGCCACGAGTACAGCGTCGCCTCGGCGACCAGCGCCCCCGAGTTCGCGACCAGCACGATGGCCGCGATGATCACGACGGCGATGTCGTCCGGGACGAGGTGCAGGGCCACGCCCGCCGCCACCGCCGCGAACCAGATCCCGCGCGACTCGGTGAGCGCGGTCAGGGCGAGCGTGATCCCCCGCAGATTGCCGTCCGTGCGCCGCAGCGCCGACGGCATGAGGGCCTGCGCGGCCGAGCCCAGCACCGGCAGCAGCCCGACGAAGGTCACGAACGCCGGGTTGGCGCCCAGGACCAGCAGGAACGGGACGAACAGGGCGTCGGTGGCGAACGCGGCCAGCACGGCCTGGGACCCGGCGATGGTCAGGTACGGCCGGTTGCGGCGCGCCCCGAACTCCAGCCAGGGGCGGAGGGGAGTGGCGAGACGGCGATGGTGGAGCGAGATCATCGGAGATGTCGATATTTCGTAGGCGATGTGATGTGTTTGCCTTCATATCATAGGAGATCTGCTTGCATTCGTCCAGTGTGGCTCCTGTTCTGGGCGAGTTGCCGATGAATCCTCGATCGACCCGGCGGCGTTCGCCAAGCCGCGCCATACTCGTCCTGCCATGCCGGACCGCCTGACCCTGCTCTTCGATGGCGACGACACGCTGTGGGACAACAACGTCCACTTCGAGCGCGCGATCGAAGCGTGGCTCGAGGTGGTGCTCAATGGCGCCTGGACGCCCGAGGCCGCCCGCGATGCGCTCGACCGGATCGAGGAGGCGAACTTCACGACCGGCGGCGTGGGCACGTCGGCGTTCGGCGTCCACCTGCGGCGGGCGGCCGAGCGCATCCTCCCGTCGGACGAGCTGCCGGCGGCGGTGCCGCGGATCGAGGCGATCGTCGCCGCGATGCCGCGAGGTGCCGTGACGCCGTTTCCCGGAGTGGGCGAGACGCTGGACGCGCTGGGGTCGCGCCACACCCTGGGCCTGGTAACGCGTGGCGACCCCGCAGAGCAGTGGGCGAAGATCGACGCGTCTGGGCTGCGGGCCCGCTTCGCGCACATCGCGGTCGTGGAGCAGAAGGTGCCCGAGACCTACCGCGAACTCACGGCGCGCTGGGGGCTGGACCCGAAGGCGACCGTGATGATCGGCAACTCGCCGCGCTCGGACATCGTCCCGGCGCGTGCGGCCGGGTTCCGCGCGGTCCTGGTGCGTCATGCCACCACGTGGCGGCTCGAGCTCGCGGATGTGGACCCCGGCGACGACGGGGTGGCCCACGTGGACCGGTTCGCGCAGCTGCTGGACCTCTTCTAGCCGCGTTCACTCGCGGCGGCCCGGCCGGCTCCCGCGCTACTTCAGCAGGGCCCGCATCTGCTTGGCGATGAACCCGGCCGCCCAGCCCGGCGCCAGTCGATACAGGCGGTCCATCATCGCCGCGTCGCTGCCCACGAGCACGCGGTAGCGGTTCTTCACCATGCCCTCCACGATCTGGTGGGCCGCGTCGGGCGCCGACGTCGTCTTCGGCAGCTTGCCGCCGCTGGGCAGATCCGGGATCGTCACGCCCGAGTTCTGCGTGATGTTGGTGGCCACGCCGCCCGGGAACACCACCGTGACGCGGACGTTGGTGCCGCGGAGCTCGGCGTGGAGACCCTCGGTCATCAGCTTCACGGCGGCCTTCGACGCGCCGTAGATCGTCTGGCCGGGAACGGGCAGGAAGCCGCCCATGCTCGAGATGTTGACGATGTGGGCCTCCGGACGCGCCTTGAGCGCCGGCAGGAACGACTTGGTCATGTAGAGCGTGCCGCGCCAGTTGACGTTCATGACCCGGTCAATCTGGTCGTAGCTCAGGTCGTCGAGCTTCACGAAGGGCTGGATGATCCCGGCGCAGTGGACAACGCCGTCGACCGCGCCGTGGCGCGCGGACACGCTGCCGGGCAGCGCCTCGACGGCGGACTGGTCAGCGATGTCGACCACGTGGGTGGAGATGGCGGCCCCCGGCCCGGCGAGGCTGGCCGTCTCGGCGAGGGTCGTGCCGTTGACGTCCACGGCGGCCACGGTGGCGCCGCGCCGGAGGAGCTCCAGCGCCACCTCGCGTCCCATGCCGCTGCCAGCGCCGGTCACGACGATCACCTTGCCGGACGGATTCACCGCACGCCCTCCTTCGACACGCGAGCCGCTGCCCGGACTCTAGCTCAGGCCGACGCGGTCAGGCCCGCCCTGGCGAGCAGCGACGCGGCGGGTCTCACGGATGACCGGCGCGCCGGTGGTCTGGTCGGTAACCCGATTGGCTCGATCGATGCCGGACACGATGCCCAGCGTCGCGGAGCCCGCGCACTGACCCAGCGGATCGCCGATGTCGAGGGCGACCTCGCCCCCGGGCCGCTTGCGAAGGGATTACGCGCCTGCGGCACGTACCATCGACGCATCGGGCGTCGCTGAAACCCGGCAGCGCCGGCGGCCCTCTTCGGGATGGGCGCTCGAGGGGCCGAGAGGCGCCGTGGCTCCGCACGCATGGGAGCCGCCTCATCTTGATCTCAGCCCACCCGAAGGCGGGACCCGCACCATAGGTCCGCGCGACGCCCGCGCGCCAGCCCACCACACCCAGGGGACATGCCCAGCCTGATGCAGCCAACCGAACGACTCCTCGCCGGACCCCCGCTCGACGGCGACCCCGAATCGCTGACGCGCCACCACGCGCGCCTCGGCAGCCTGCCGCACCTGCCCGCCGACCAGGTGGTCGGGGCGCTCGAGGCAGCCGGGATCCTCGGCCGGGGCGGTGCCGGCTTCCCCGTGGGCCGGAAGTGGCGTGCCATCCTCGAGCAGCAGGGCAGCGCGACGCCGGTCGTCGTCGCCAACGGTGCCGAGGGCGAACCCGAGAGCGCCAAAGACCGCGTGCTGATGGCCCACCGGCCGCATCTTGTGATCGACGGCGCCGTCCTCGCCGCCCGCACGCTGGGCGCCGACCGGGTGGAGCTGTACGTCGGGCGGGAGCACACGCAGGCGGTCGCTGCGATGAAGGCGGCGGTCGACGAGCGGCCGGCGCACGATCGCAGGCTGCTCCACATCGTCGAGGCCCCGATCGGTTACGTGGCGGGCGAATCCACCGCGGTCGTCCACTACGTGAACAGCAAGGACGCCCGGCCGATGACCACGCCGCCGCGGATGTCCGAACGCGGGGTGCGCAACCGGCCGACGCTGGTCCAGAACGTGGAGTCGCTCGCCCAGGCCGCGCTCATCGCACGGTACGGGCCGGACTGGTTCAAGGAGCGCGGGCGCGGCAGGAACCGCGGCACGACACTCGTGACCATCGCCGGGCCAGTCCGCCACGAGGGCGTCGCGGAGATCGAGCTGGGCACGCCGCTGGCCGAGCTCGTCGAGATCGCGGGCGGGCTCACGAGCACGTCCCAGGCGGTGCTGGTCGGCGGCTACTTCGGCACGTGGGCGCCGATCGAGACGGCGTGGAGCCTGCCGCTCGAGCCCGAGGCGCTCAAGGCGGCCGGCCTGACCTTCGGCTGCGGGCTGGTCCGCCTCCTGGACGCCGGATCGTGCGGCGTGGACTACAGCGCCCGGATCATGGACTTCCTGGCCGCCGGCTCTGCCCTGCAGTGCGGGCCGTGCAAGTTCGGGCTGGCGGACCTCGCGAGCGCCAGCGGCCGCGTGGCGGCTTTCGACCCGCGACCCACCGACCTCTACGACATCGACCGCTGGACCGGACTCGTGACCGGTCGGGGTGCCTGCCGGCACCCCGACGGGGCCGCCCAGCAGATGAGCACGGCGATGGCCGTCTTCGCCGACGACTTCGCCAGCCACGTTCACCGCCGTCGGTGCCTCGCCTCCGGCGCCATGATCGGAGCCAGGCGATGAGCGACCAGCCCAAGCTCAAGATCGATTGGATCGCCTGCAACGGCTACGGCGTCTGCGAGGCTGCCGCACCTGACCTCATCGTCCTCGACGACTGGGGCTACCCGATCTTGCCCGACGGCCCCGTCCCGCACGACCTCATGCGCCAGGCGAGGAAGGCGATCAACGACTGCCCCATGGTGGCGCTCGCGTGGGAGAGCCAGCAGACGCTGACGGGCGGCCGACTCGGTCGGCTCCGGGGTCGCCGGGCGAACCCGTAGGCCGGAGCCCGTGGATCGGCTCCAGCCCTCAGCGGCACGCCACAAGTGGCGCGCTCAGGCCCAGGACGCGTGCCACACCCTCCAGAGCGCGGTGGGGTCCGTGAGCGGGTCGCCGTGGACGAGGACCAGGTCGGCGGGTCCGCCCTCGCGGATGACGCCGGCGTCGGGCTCGCCCAGCAGCTCGCCGCCCCGCCAGGTGGCCGCGCCCAGCGCCTCCCATGGCTCGAGCCCCGCCTCGACCAGCTGCTCGACCTCCCAGGCGAGCTGGTTGGCGCGGGTCGACCCGCCGCCGAAGTCGGTGCCGGTGGCGATGGCGACACCGGCCCGGCGTGCCGCCTGCACCGAGGCGACGGCCGCCTCGCGGCGCGCTTCGGTCCGCGCCCGCCCTTCGATCGTCACGAACCGCGGCAGCTCGGTCGTGTGCGCGAAGCTCCGCCACGATGCCAGCACGCACAGCGTCGCCACGAGCCGCACCCCGTTGGCCGCCATCAGCCGGGCCGTCGCGTCGTCGATCTCGAAGCCGTGCTCGAGCGCGTCCACGCCGGCCTGGGCCCCGGCGCGCGACCCGGCGTACTCCCCGCTGTGCGCCGTGACCCGGGCGCCGCGCGCGTGGACGGCATCCACCACCCGCCGCAGCTCGCCGGCGGTCCACGGGCACACGCCGCGCTCAGGGCCGTCGAGGTAGAGCTTGACGAGGTCCGCGCCGTCGTCGAGCTGGGCGATCGCGGCGGCCAGCAGCTGGTCGGCGTCGGCGGCCTCGACCGAGAGCGCGGGCATGTAGCCGGCGGCCATGACCCACGTGCCGGCCGCGCGCACGTGCGGGTAGCCGCGCAGGCCGCGCCACCGCTCCCGAAGGCCGATCGCCAGCGCGCGCTCCGCCCCGCTGTCAGGGTCCGGCCGCCGCACCGAGCCCACGTCGCGCGCCCAGCGAACGCCCGCCGAGGCGAGGAGGCGAGCGTTGGCCTCCGCCACGTCGAGCAGCGTCTCGGTGCTGTCGCCGGCCCGGTCGATCCAGTGGGCCCCGCCCGGCATCGTGAGGTGGCTGTGGGCGTCGACCATTCCGGGCACGATGGTCGAGCCGCTGGCGTCCACGACCTCGGCGTCGGCGTCGAGCTGGCCCTCATCGTCCGACGGCCGGATCCATGCGACCCGCCCGTCGGCGATGAGGATGGACACGCCGCGACGAAGGCGATCAGAGCGGCCGTCGGCGAGGGCGCCGTCGCGGTACAGGCGCTGGCGGCGAGGTGCGGGGGTCGGCATCACGGCGCAGTTTGGCACGCGGGGCGGCCATGCGGCGGGCCGATCCCGGCGATCCTCCCGCCGCCCATGACCGCCGCCCATGACCGCCGCCCATGACCGCCGCCCATGACCGCCGCCCATGACCGCCCGGCGGGCAATCCGGCGCATGTGACCGCCCGGCGGGCAATCCAGCGCGCGAGCCAGGCCAACATGCCCCGGATCGCGTCTGGCCGTGTGCTGGTCCACCCGCGCAGCGGGCAACCGCGCCGGGCCGCCCGCTCAGCGGGCAACCCTCGCCGACGGGGGCAGCACCCGCGCAGCGGGCAACCGCGCCGGGCCGCCCGCTCAGCGGGCAGCCATCGCCGGCGGGGCAGCACACGCTCAGCGGGCAGCCATCGCCGGCGGGGCAGCACACGCTCAGCGGGCAGCCCTCGCCGAGGACACGCCCTTACTCAGCCGACGAGGCCGTCCTCGGTGAGGATCCAGTCGAGCGGCACGTCGTGGACGTGCGCGGCCAGATCTGGCAGGTGGCCGTGCGCGAAGGCGATCCCCAGCGTCGCCGGCCGCTCGCCGGGTGCCATCGACCCCAGGGTGCGGTCGTAGTAGCCGCCGCCGTAGCCAAGGCGGAGGCCGCCCCGTCCGAACCCCACGCACGGGACGAGGAGCAGCTGCGGCAAGACCCGCTCGGTGCCGTCCGGCATGGGGATCCCGTACCGGTCGGGCGCCATCGGGCAGCCGGGCCACCACGCATGGAAGGCCATCAGATCGGTCGCCGGGTCGATGACCGGCAGGCCAACTCGCCGCCCGGGTCCTGTCGCGAGCCAGTCGCCCACCACCGGCAATGCGTCGAACTCGCCGCGGATCGGCCAGTACGCGCCGACCACGGCCTCGTCGCGCTCCGCGAGCCATGCCCGCAAGCGGGCCCCGAGCCGCGCCGAGCGCTCCGCTCGGTCCGGCATCGCGCGCCGCTCTGCGAGGAGTCGCCGGCGGAGGGCTGGTCTCTCGGCGTCGGCGGGGCGGTCGCTCATGCGGGCGGGTGTCCTCTGTGCGGTGGGCCTCCCCGAATCATGCGGCACGCGGATGCTGTCGGCTCGACCTTCCGGATCCGAGGGCATACTGGGTCCAGAAGGAGACCCCCGACCGTGCCCAATATCCTGCAGCACCTTCCCGTCGGCGAGCGCGTCGGCATCGCGTTCTCCGGCGGGCTTGACACCAGCGCGGCGCTGCACTGGATGCGCGCGCACGGTGCGATCCCGTACGCCTACACCGCCCATCTCGGCCAGCCCGACGAGGCGGACTACGAGTCGATCCCGCGCAAGGCGCTGACCTACGGCGCCGAGCAGGCCCGCCTGATCGAGTGCCGTCCGCAGCTGGTGGCCGAGGGCATCGCCGCCCTCCAGTGCGGGGCGTTCCACATCTCGACCGCCGCACAGCTCTACTTCAACACGACGCCCATCGGCCGCGCCGTCACCGGGACGATGCTCGTCTCGGCCATGCAGGAGGACGGCGTCAACATCTGGGGCGACGGGTCCACCTACAAGGGCAACGACATCGAGCGGTTCTACCGCTACGGCCTGCTCGTCAACCCGGGCCTCCGGATCTACAAGCCGTGGCTGGACCAGCTGTTCATCGACGAGCTGGGCGGCCGGGCCGAGATGTCGGCCTACCTCGACGGCGCCGGCCTCGAGTACAAGATGAGCGCGGACAAGGCGTACTCGACGGACTCCAACATCCTGGGCGCAACCCACGAGGCCAAGGACCTCGAGTTCCTCGACCGCGGGGTGTCGATCGTCAACCCGATCATGGGCGTGGCGTCGTGGCGGGCGGACGTGGACGTCCCGGCCGAGACCGTGCGGGTGGCCTTCGAGGACGGCGAGCCCGTCGCCCTCAACGGCCAGCCCTTCGAGACGCCGCTCGCGCTGTTCACCGAGGCGAACGCGATCGGCGGGCGCCACGGTCTGGGCGTCTCGGACCAGATCGAGAACCGGATCATCGAGGCCAAGAGCCGCGGCATCTACGAGGCGCCGGGGATGGCGCTGCTGTACATCGCCTACGAGCGCCTGGTGACGGGCATCCACAACGAGGACACGATCGACCAGTACCGCTCCAACGGACGCCGGCTGGGTCGGCTGCTGTACCAGGGCCGCTGGTTCGACCCCCAGGCGCTGATGCTCCGCGAAACCGCCCAGCGGTGGGTAGCGCGCGCGATCACCGGCGAGGTCGCGCTCGAGCTGCGACGCGGCAACGACTACTCGGTCCTCGACACGACCAGCCCGAACCTGACCTACCACCCCGAGCGCCTCACGATGGAGAAGGGCGACGAGGTGTTCTTCACGCCCCAGGACCGCATCGGCCAGCTGACGATGCGCAACCTGGACATCGCCGACTCGCGCGAGAAGCTGGTCGTGTACCACCGCGTGGGCCTGATGGGGACCAACCGCGAGGACGGCCTGCCGCTGCTGCCGGCCTCGGCACCCGAGCCAACCGCGGGCGACGAGGCGGAGGCGGCGCCCGGCGACTGAGGCCCGGGACGAAGGGGCTGCCTACGGCACAGGACGAGCCGCTGCACGGCCCGCCAGCAGGGCCGCGAGTTATCCGTTGGGCATCGGCGAATGGGATGGCGCCGAGCCGGGGCGTCGTGCTGCCGTCATCCGGGGGAGGTCGCTGATGATCGGCATTCTCCCGACACCCTCGCCGCAAGGCTCGGAACAATGACCGAAGGCCAAGACACCGGCTGGGCGCAGTCGGGGCAGCTGCGTGCCCGGGCCGGTATCGCGCGGGCGCCGCTACCTCCTCGTGGACAGGAAGTCGAGGAGGCTCGTCATGTCGTCGGCCGAGATGTCCGTGTACGGCGGCATCTTGTCCCTCGGCGTGAGGATCTGCCGCTGGATCTCTGGACCCGCGAGACGCGCGGCGACGTGGGACAGGTCCGGACCGGCCGTGCCGCCGCGTCCGGCCAGCATGTGACACGAGGCGCAGCCCTCGACCTGGTAGACCTTGAGGCCGTGCTGCTGGGCTGGGGTCAGTGACGCCGCGTCGAGCTGAACGGTCGTGTCGGTCGAGGCGACGGGGGCCATCGCGCCCTGCGCGGTCAGCCCGAGCACGCCCACAACGGCCAGGACCCCGAGCACGGTGGCAATCGGCCGCTGTCGGGGATGCCTCGGCCGGTTCCGGTCGATGAGCGGCAGCATGAGAAAGACGATGAACCCAATGGTGCCGACGAGGAAGATGATCAGCGGTTCGGCCGGTCCGGAGACATACCAGAGCAACTGGAACATGTCGAGGAAGTACCACTCCGGACGGGGCACGTAGCCCACTGCGTTCGGGTCGGCCTGCGACTCGAGTGGGGCGCCGACGAGGATCGCCAGTGTTGCCACCGCGGTGAGGACGATCATTGCCACCACGGCGTCCTTGAGGAGCGACTGGTAGAAGGGGTGCCCCTCGCGCTTCTCCGCGGCGTACTCGCGTGCGTACCGATCGCTCCTGGACTCGTCGGGGATGTCCTCGACGATCGCATGGCGCCGCGGTGCAGCGGCGATGCCCTGGCGGATGACCATGAACAGGTGGATACCCACGCCCAGCAGCAGGGTCGCCGGCAGAACCCAGATGTGGATCCCGTAGAACCGGGTCAAGGTGTCGGTGGTCAACGCGGGCCCGCCGCGCACCAGGCGGAGCACGACGTCGCCGATGAACGGCGCTGACCCGGCCACGTTGGTACCGACGACGGTCGCCCAGTAGGCCTTCTGGTCCCAGGGGAGCAGGTAGCCGGTGAACGCGAACCCGAGCAGCACCACGAACAGGGCGGCGCCCACCATCCAGGTCAGTTCGCGAGGGTACTTGTAGGCAGCCTGGAAGAAGACCCGCAGCGTGTGGAGCCCGATCAGCACCACGAGCGCCGAGGCGGACCAGTGGTGGATCCCACGGACAAATGCGCCGAACGCGACGGCATCGATGTGCAGGATGCTGTCGTAGGCGTGGTCGGCGGACGGGACGTAGTAGAGCGACAGCCCGATGCCGGTCACGAGCTGGACGAGGATCAGGAACAGCGTGGCAGAGCCGAGGGTGTTCCACCAGCCGACGTTCGCCGGAATGGGCCGATCGAGGAAGCCCCGCGTGATGGGCCTGACGGCGAGCCGCTCGTCGATCCAGCGGAGGGGGCGCATCGTCAGGCACCCTCGACGAGCGGGCCCATCCAGACCTGCTGGTTCGCGATGATGGCCTGGTAGCGGTCGAGCGGCCGCGGCGGCGGTCCGGACTCCGCGTGCCCGTCCCCGGTGAAGGCGCCGCCATGGCACGGGCAGAGGAACCGCTTCGCGCCCTCGCTCCAGCCCACCGGACAGCCCATATGGGTGCAGTGGATGTCCATGATGACAACGCTCTGGTCATGGAGGCGCTCGACGTACACGGCGATCCGGGCATCCTGGGTCACGCCGCCGATCTCGACGGGGACGGTCACCGGGAGGAGGGTTGGGGCACCGCCAATCGGGAAGCTGCTCAGCGGGCCGAGGTTCACGAACTCGGTGCTCCGCGGCGTCGGCGCGATCGAGCCGGCCAGCAGCGGCCAGCGCAGCGGGCGGCGGATGGCAAGCGCCGAGGCTAGCCCGGCCACAGGGATGGCGACCACGGCCGCGAGTGCGACACCGGCAGCGCCGAGCGTTCGCAGCACGAAGGCACGGCGAGCCCATGGCGGCGCGGGTGTGGACGGCGACAACGGCGGGGCCGTCTCCACCTCCGGTGAACCGGCCTCGGCCGCTGGGCTTGCGCCCCCCGGGTCAGCCGGCGGCTCGGTTTTCGGCGCCGCGACAGGAATCGCCGGGGCCTCGCCGAGTTCGGCGTCGCTCGTCACGGTCGCGATCGCCGCTACTTGAGGGTCTTGAGGTACGCGACGATATCCGCGAGCTGCTGATCGGAGAAGATCTTCCAGCGCGGCATCATCCGGTTGAGCGGCTGCCCAGCCTCGTCAACGCCGTTGGTGATGGTGTCCACCGCCATGGTGTCGAACTTGTCGTGGTACAGGGCGTCGAGGTCGGCGAACGTGATCGAGGGGACCTCGATCGTCTGGTTGTCGAGCGTGAACTTGGTGCCCACACCGCCGTCGCCGTGGCACGAGGCGCAGGACTGCTGGTACATCACCTGGCCGGCAGCCGCCCCGGCCAGGACGGGCGCGGCCGATCCAGCGGACGCGGCAGGGGCGGCTGCGCTCGACGACGAGCACGCGCTGAGCCCGACCGCGAGGAGCGCTCCAGCGAGGGGAGCCGCCAGGAGCAGGCGATTGCGAGCGTGGCCCACTGGGTCCTCCAATCCTTCTTCCTTCCGTCCCGCGGCTCGCGCGAGCGGGCGCGCCGCCTCACGGCGCTTGTCGGCGCAAACAGGTCGGCAGCAACCGCAGCGGCGCGTCCGGCCAACTTCGCCCGGAGCGTAGTCGCCTCGCCGTCGCGGCCAGGTCCTGCGGGCGTCGTGATTGCGTCTCAACGGCGGCGAGCGCGTTCGTCGGGCGGCGCCGTGTGCGAGGATGCCGCTGGGAAGGAGTCGAATGAGCCCCCCGACAACGAGCCGGACGCAACTGCCGCCGCCGTCCGCGGCCCGCCTCCTGCAGCTACTGCGCTGGTGGCTGCCCGTCACGCTGTTCGTCATCGCTGTGGTCATCGAGTGGAGCGAGCACGTCCGGGTCGAGGGGGAGTCCGTATCCTCGAGCTTCTTCGTGGAGACGGCCCTGTTCGGCCTCATCGGCCCGACGGCGATCTTCCTGACGCTCTCCTGGGTCGGGCGCCTGCTGGACGCCCATGCGCGCACCTCGGACGAGCTGGCCGAGGTCAACCGAGACCTCGAGGCGAAGATCGATCAGCGGACGCAGCACCTGCAAGTTGCGACGGAGCAGCTCGCTGGCGCCAACAGCGAGCTCGCGACGGCGAACGAGGAGCTGCGGCAACTCGACCGCCTGAAGTCTGAGTTCGTGTCGCTCGTGTCCCACCAGCTGCGGGCTCCGCTCACCAACATACGGGGCGCGCTGGAGATCATCTCTGAGACCTCGGAAGAGCTGCCGCCCGCCACCCGCAGGCCGCTCGAGATCCTGACGATCGAGACGGACCACCTGTCCGGGCTCATCACCAAGATCCTGGACGTCTCGAGGATCGAAGCAGGCAGACTGTCACTGAGCCTCGGCCCCGTGGCGATGGAGCCCCTGCTCGCTCGAGCCTGTCGCGGCACCCTCGGTCCGGAGCGTGGTCAGCAGTGGGAGCTCCGGACGGAGGCCGGGCTGCCACCCGCATGGGCGGATGAAACCCTCCTCGAGGAGGTCGTTCGGAATCTGCTGGAGAACGCCTCCCTGTACGCGCGGAGCGACCGTCCCGTGGACATCAGCGCGACGTTCGACGACGGGCGTATCCGGATCGCGGTCGAGGACCACGGACCGGGGATCCCGCTCGAGGAGCACGGCCTCATCTTCGGGTCGTTCCACCGGATTGGCGAAAGCGATACGACCGCCACCGGGTATGGGCTCGGCCTGTACCTCGCTGAGAAGCTCGTGGTGGCCATGGGTGGCGCCATCCGCGTCGAGAGTCCCATCTGGCCCAACCCAGACGGGCCGGGCTCCCGATTCGCGTTCACGCTCCCGGTCGCGCCGGACGAGCCCCGATGCCCTGGTGACGAGGCTGGCGGTGCATGATGGCGCGCCTCCTGATCATCGACGACGACCGATCGCTGGTCGAGCTCCTGTCGGACTACCTCACCCGGGCTGGCCATCAGGTGACCGGAGCGCCGGACGGCCAGCGCGGGCTGGCGGCCGCCGCCGAGACCCGGCCCGAGCTGGTGATCCTCGACGTGACGATGCCGGGCCTCGACGGCTGGCAGACGCTCGCCCGACTCCGAGGCAGCGACACGGTGCCGGTCATCATGCTGACCGCCCGCGGCGACGAGGCGGAGATCCTCCGCGGGTTCGCCGCCGGTGCCGACGACTACGTCACCAAGCCGTTCAGCTTCGCCCAGCTGGCGGCCCGTGTCACCGCGGTAGTGGAGCGGACGTCATCGGGGCGACACCCGTTCGAGGTGCTGCTGGGCGCGGACCTCGAAGTGGACACGACCCGCCATCGAGTGCTCAGGGGCGGGCATCCGATCGAGTTGACGCCTACGGAGTTCGCCATCCTAGTCACCTTGATGCGTGACGCCGGCCGCGTGCTCTCGGCCCGCCAGATCGTCACCGCCGTCTGGGGCTCGGAGTACATGGACGAGACCGGCTACATCCGCCGGTACGTGTGGCATCTCCGCAAGAAGCTCGAGGTTGATCCGCGCCAGCCCCGGTACGTGCTCAACGAGCGGGGCATCGGCTATCTGTTTCCTGCCCCCGACTGACCTCGCGCTGGGCGCGCCTCAGTGATCGGGGTCGACGCCACGTCCGGGCCGCCCGCCGGGAGCGCGGCCGGGGCACGGTCGAGGGCGAGGATCAGCAGCAGGCCGAGGATCACGGCGGAGCCGAACGCGAGGATGCCGACCTGGATGCCGGCCACTTCCGCGATCCCGCCCAGCAGGAGCGCGCCGATGGGCGTCGTGCCGCCCATCAGGAGCGTGAACAGGCTCATCACGCGTCCACGGTAGGCGTCGGTCGCGAGCAGCTGGAGGCGGGTGTTCGCGCTCACCGATGCGGTCACGCCTGTCAGGCCGCCCAGCAGCATCAGCCCGATGCTGGCTGTGTACCAGGGCGAGAGGCCGAGGGCGATCAGGACGGCCCCGAGGCCGAACCCGCCGATCAGGAACCGCCGCTCGGTGGCTCCCCGGCTGCGCATCAGCGCGATCCCGGCCGCCAGCGACCCCACGCCGAACGCCGCCTGGAGCGCCCCGAGGCCGGTGGGCCCGGCGCCCAGCGCGACCGTCAGCAGGGGCGTGGCGACGGACCAGTTGAACCCGAGCAGGCCCACCACCCCGAACAGCGCCAGGATCCTGCGGATGCTCCGCGTGCCGAGGGCGTAGCGCAGTCCCGCGCCGATCTCGGCGGTGATCCGCGACGAGCCCTCCGCGGACTCGGCGCCCTCGCGAGCGCGGGGCGGGCGCGCGTGGGCGGGGCGGATCGTCACCAGGACCGCGATCGCGGGCAGGTAGCTCGCCGCGTTGAGCAGCAGCGTCGGCCCGACGCCGAAGAACGCCACCAGGACGCCGCCCACGGCACCCCCCAGCAGGCGCGCGACGTTGAACTGGATGCTGTTGAGCGCGACCGCATTGCCGACCAGCCCCCGCCCGACGATCTCGGGCACGAGCGACTGCTGGGCCGGGTTGCCGAACGCGTTGGTGAGGCCGAGGACCAGTGCGAGGGCGCCGACCTCCCAGTACTGGACGTGGCCGGACAGCACGAGCAGGCCGAGCGCGACCGCCTGGAGCAGCGCCACGAGCTGGGTGGCGATCAGCAGCTTGCGCCGCGGGAGCCGGTCCGCGATGACCCCGCCGAGCAGCGGGAAGACCAGCATCGGCAGGAACTGCAGGGTCGTGATCGTGCCGAGCGCAACCGCCGAGTTGTCGGTGAGCTGGAGCACGAGCCACGCCTGGGCGATGGTCTGGGCCCACGTGCCGATGCCCGACACGAGCTGGCTGGCCCAGTACCAGCGGTAGGCGGGGACCGCGAACGCGGGCGGCATCGACCGGCTGTGGCCGACCTCCGGCGAAGCCCCGGCGACCGAGTGACGCTCAGCCACGCTCCCGCTCCGTTTCGCGCTCGCCGCCCACGGCCGTGAGGCCTGCGATGCCCACCTCCAGGCGGTCGAGCGTCCGGAGCATGGCCGCGATCGCCTCGCGGCCGACGATCGACTCCAGCGTGGCCGCCCAGGCCCGGGCTCGCTCCTCCACCTCGCGGACCAGCTGAGTGCCGGCCTCTGTGGGAGTCAGGATCCGGAGGCGCCGGTCGGACGGGTCGGCGCAGGAGCCGACCAGCCCCGCCGATTCGAGGCCGTCGGCCAGCCGTTTGGCATTCATGGGGTCCGTGCCGAGGATCCTCGCCAGCTCGCGAACGCCCGACCCGGGCCGCTCGGCGATCGCCCGCAGGGTGCTGGCCTGGGCGCTGCTCAGGCCGAGGTCCGCGATGCGGGCCTGCCAGGCGCCCCGGACGGTCCGGTGGCCGCGCCCGAGGCGGAACCCGAGCCCGGACTCCAGCGATCCCTCGACAGCGGCGGCGCCAGGCGTCGGCATGGATTTCGTAGTCATGACTACAAGATAGCACGAGTCGCCGCACCTGCACGGCACGCTTCCCGCCTCGCACCGTACGATGGTGGGCATGCACTCCGGCTCCGAACGGCTGGGTGGTGCGCCGTCCGGGGCCCTGGCTGTGCTCGGGGATCCGCGGCTCCTGCTCGCCCTGCTCATCTTGCTCGTCTCCCTTGTCGCCTGGGTCCTGGGCGCTGCCCTGCCCGTGCTGGGACCGGCGGTGCTGGCGCTGCTCGTCGGGGCGCTCGTCCGGGCGGTCGTCCCCGTCGACCAGGCCGTCGTCGCGCCGTCGTCCACCGTGGGGACGCGGCTGCTCCAGTTCTCGATCGTGGCCCTCGGCCTGTCCGTGGACGCGGGCGAGGTGCTGCGCGTCGCCGGCACCTCACTGCCGGTGATGCTCGGCACGCTCGCGATCGGCCTCGCGGGGCTCACCCTGCTTGGACGGGCGCTGGGCGTCGCGATGCCGGTACGCGGGCTCCTGACCGTGGGCACCTCGATCTGCGGCGCGTCCGCCATCGCTGCCGTCGCGCCGGTGCTCGGGGCCACCGGCGCGGAGATCGGCTACGCCGTGTCCGTCATCTTCGTGTTCAACATCACCGCGGTCGTGGTGTTCCCGGCGGTCGCCCACGCCGCGGGCTTCGCCCCCCAGACGTTCGCGATCTGGGCCGGCACGGCCGTCAACGACACCTCGTCGGTGCTGGCCGCCGCGTTCGCCTTCGGCGCGGGCACCGCCGCCTACGCCGCGGTGGTGAAGCTGTCGCGCACCCTGATGATCCTGCCCGTGACGGTCGCGACCGCGATCCTGTCCGCGCGCGGCGGCGACGCGGACGTGGGGACGCGCGCCCGGCTGGCGCTCCAGCGCGCGCTGCCGTGGTTCATCCTGGCGTTCCTCGGCGCCTCGCTGCTCAACACGGCGGGGCTGGTGCCGGACGCGCTGGCCCACGCAGCTGCGACCGTGGCCCAGATCGGCACGGTCCTCGCCCTCGCGAGCGTGGGCCTCGGCACCCACCTCGACCACTTCCGGCAGGCCGGACCGCGCCCCCTGCTGCTGGGCCTGATCGGCTGGGTGCTCATCGCGTCGACGAGCCTGGTGCTCCAGGCTGCCACCGGTCTGCTGGTCATCGGGCGATGATGCAGGCCAGGTCGGTGACCCGTGCGACGCTCTTCCGCCGAGTGCCGGGGGCGCGAGGACGAGCATGAAGATCGAGATCTGGTCAGACGTCGTGTGCCCGTGGTGCTACATCGGCAAGCGCAGGTTCGAGCGGGCGCTGGCCGCGTTCGAGGGGCGGGACGAGGCGGAGGTGGAGTGGCGCAGCTTCCAGCTCAACCCGGACCAGCCGCGGGGCGTCGCCGAGGACCACGACACGCACCTCGCGCGGAAGCTGGACGCCTCGCCGGAGCAGATCGCGGAGATGAACGCCCGCCTGGTGGCGCTCGCGGCAGCCGAAGGGCTCGACTACCACTTCGAGACCTACAAGGTGATCAACACCATCGACGCGCACCGGGTCCTGCACCTGGCGAAGTCGCACGGCCTGGGCAACGAGGCGCACGAGCGGCTCCTGCGAGCGCAGCTGGTCGAGGGAGAGCTGCTCGAGGATCCCGCGACGCTCGGCCGGCTCGCCGGCGAGATCGGCGTGGACGCCGCCGAGACGGCCGAGGTGCTGGCCTCCGACGCCTTCGCGGATTCGGTCGCCTTCGACTTCGCGGAGGCCACGGCGCTCGGGATCCACGCCGTCCCCTTCTTCGTCATCGACCGGACGTTCGGGATCCCCGGCGCCCAGTCGGCGGAGGTGCTCCTGTCCGCGCTGCGCCGGGTCCGCGGCGACGGGCCCGCCCGCGCGTAGGGCGCCGCTCAGTACCGCGGCAGCGTCGGGTCGACGCGCAGCGCCCAGGCGTCCACGCCGCCCGACAGGATCTTCAGCTTGCTGAAGCCGGCACGGCGCAGCGCCTCGTAGGCCTGCGCGCTGCGCGTGCCGTGGTGGCACGACAGGGTGTACTCCGCGGCGGTGTCCAGCTCGTGGAGGCGGGCCGCCAGCTGGCTGAGCGGGAAGTCGACGGCGCCCGGGATCTGGACGATCTCCGCCTCGAACGGCTCCCGGACGTCGAGCAGCGTGAACGCCTCGCCCGCGAGGCGGCGCCGGTGGAACTCCTCCACCGAGATCGCCGGGATGCCGGCGGCGTCGACCTCCGCCTCCGCGCCCCGGACGCCGCAGAACGCCTCGTAGTCGATGGGCGCGGTGACGGTGGGGCTCGGCCCGCACACCGCGCAGGCCGGATCGCGGCGCAGCCGCACCTCGCGGAGCTCGAACGCGAGGGCGTCGAACATCGCCAGGCGGCCGACCAGGGGCTCGCCGATGCCGAGGATGAGCTTGATCACCTCGAGCGCCTGGAGCGAGCCGATGATGCCGGGCAGCACGCCCAGCACGCCGCCCTCGGCGCACGACGGGACGAGGCCGGGAGGCGGCGGCTCCGGGAACAGGCACCGGTAGCAGGGGCCGTCGCGGCCGCCGAAGACGCTGACCTGTCCGTCGAAGCGGAAGATGCTGGCGTAGACGTTCGGGCGGCCGGTCAGCACCGACGCGTCGTTGACGAGATATCGCGTCGGAAAGTTGTCCGTGCCGTCAGCGATGACGTCGTAGCCGCGGAACAGCTCCAGGACGTTGCCGCTGTCCAGCCGCAGGCGGTGCGGCACCACGGCGATCTCCGGATTGAGTGACCGCAGGCGCTCGACCGCCGCGTCGAGCTTCGGGCGGCCGACGTCCTGCGTGGTGTAGAGCACCTGCCGCTGGAGGTTGGTGAGGTCCACGGCGTCGAACTCGACGACGCCCAGGGTGCCCACCCCCGCCGCGGCGAGATACAGCATCAGGGGCGAGCCGAGGCCCCCGGCGCCGACGCACAGCACCTTGGCGGCCTTGAGGCGGCGCTGGCCCTCGAGCGTGACTTCGGGCATCAGCAGGTGGCGGCTGTAGCGCAGGATCTCCTCGTTGTCGAGGGCCGGCAGCTGGTCACTCGCCGACCCGGGGGTGGACGCGGACGGGGGCTGGGTCACG
This sequence comes from Chloroflexota bacterium, assembly GCA_021812735.1. Next base: position 39,509 of record JAKAMV010000002.1, read on the forward strand.
CTGGGGCGCCTTCCATGGCGCTATTGTCTCGCGCCGGCCACGCGCTGGCGGCCGGCGCCAGCCAGCCACCAGACCCGCGGCTCGGCCGACACGGTGTCGCCGCTCAGCCGACCCGGTGGATGGCCGGGACCTGAATGCCCAGCCGCTCGTCATTGCGGCGGAACAGCCGCGCGAAGCTGGTCGGGACCGCCCAGCGCAGGAAGTACAGCCGGCAGCCGAGGCAGAAGCCCGTCGTGGCGAGGATCACCTGGAGCGCGGCCACCGCGCCGGCGAGCAGCCAGGCCAGCGGGCTGAGCCCGATGCCGTAGGCCATGGCTCCGAGCGCGATGAAGATGCCGCCCAGAGCCTGCGCAAATCTCGGCGGGTACTCATGCTCCGGCTCTGCGGGGCTGAGCCGGAGTGCGGACCGGACCAGCGGCCACGGCCGGCCGGGCAGGAACAGGCGGGTTCCGAATGCCGCGGCGAGCAGCAGGTTGAGCCCGACGAGGGCGGCCAGCCAGAACGCGCCGACGACGAAGGCGATTGCCAGCAGGATGGATGACACGCCGGCGCCGAAGCGCTGGCCGCGCGGGTCGATGCGTCGCGCGGGCGGGGTGAGGGATGCGGACATGCGGAGGTGCTCCAGGGCGAGGGGATGCAGGGGGACGCGGCGCTCGGGTGAGATCGGCGGCCGGCCGGTGGGTCTCGGGAGAACGTCAGGGCCGCGGTCCGTCGTGGATCCGCGGCCTCTGTGGCGCCGTTTCCGTGGGTCCTGGGAAAGCTCCGTCGCTCAGCTCAGGTCCTCCGGACATCCTCCCGGCACCGGGGCCGCCGCCGACAACAGCACATCCCCAGCTCGGAGCGGCACGCCGACACGCCGCACTTCGCCAATCGGGCGGGGCGGGCTGCAGCATCGGACGGGACGCGGGAGGGCACCATGGGCCTGCCGAGGCTAGCAGGCGCTCAGCGGGCGCACAAGTCCCAGGACCGGGCCGAAGTGTCGCAGAACGGTTGCAGATCGCGACGCGCGCGAGCCGACGGGAAGGCCGGCGGTGCGCCGTGCGCCTGAGGCGGTCATCATTGCAGCGGGCGGCGACTGCAGGGGAGGCCCGTTCGCGCACGCGGTGGGCACGGGCAACGGTCCTCACGCCCCGCGACGGAGGGCTCGATGGACCACGGCGTGCAGACCGTCCCCCGGCGCCTCGAGCGCCGGGGGGCGAACCCCGCGGTCCCGGGCGCGCCCTGACATGGCCGAGCTCGTCCGGTTCCGGACCAGCTTCTCGGGCCGGGTCGTGTACTGGCGGGGGCCGGCGCCGTTCCACTTCGTCCCCCTTCCGCCGGCGCAGGCGACGGAGGTCCGCTTCCTGGCGCCGCTGGTCACCTACGGCTGGGGCGCGATCCCCGTTCGGGCCCGGATCGGGCGCACGGAGTTCGCGACATCGCTGTTTCCCAGGGACGGCGGCTACCTCCTCCCGGTCAAGGACAGCGTCCGCAAGGCCGAGGGCATCGCAGTCGGCAACACGGTTCGGGTGGAGCTGGCCATCGGGCGCTGAGGCCGAGTGCGGGTCGTGCGGCAGCCGGGCCGCGCGAGCACGGTCGTGTGCGCACTGAGCCGAGCCTGTGATACTGGGCCGATGATCCGGCGTCCCGCCCCCGACGTCCGGCGTCGCATCGCCCGGCTCCGGCTGGCGGCGCAGCGCCTGACCGCGAACCCCGCGTCGTCGCCGGCCGAGGCCGTCCGGACGATGCTGGCGATGCAGGCGCAGGACTACCCGGGCGTCAAGTGGTCGGTCGCCCTCCGCACGGCGGCTGCCACCGAGCGCGACGTGGAGGCGGCCTGCGACGGGGGCGAGATCGTCAGGTCGTGGCCGATGCGCGGCACGCTCCACCTCGTCGCGGCCGCCGATCTGCCATGGATGCTCGAGTTCACCGCACCGCGGGCACTCGCATCGGCCGCGTCGCGCCGCGCCGCCCTGGGCATCGACGAGGCCGATGCCGAGCGCGCGAGGGAGCTCGCCGTGGCCGCCCTGCCGGGGCGCGGCACGCTCCCGCGGCGGGCGCTCCTCGGGGCGATCGAGGCCGGTGGCGTGTCGACGGCGGGCCAGCGCGGGTACCACCTGCTGTGGTACCTGGCCCAGACTGGCACCCTGGTCCTCGGGCCGACCAGCGGGCGGGAGCAGACCTTCGCCCGCCTCGAGGCATGGATCCCCAACCCGCGGCGGCCCGAGCGCGACGAGGCGCTCGGCGAGCTGGCCCGCCGGTACTTCACCGGCCACGGACCCGCCTCGGTGGAGGACCTCGTCCGGTGGTCGGGCCTCACCGTGCGCGATGTCCGGCGCGGCGTCGAGGTCGCGGGCGACAGCCTGCGGACGCTGGAGCTCGGCGGGCGCGCCTACCTCGTGGGGGCGTGGTCGCCCGACTCGGTGGACGATGACTGCGGCGTCCTGCTGCTGCCCGGCTTCGACGAGTACATCCTCGGCTACCGCGACCGATCGGCGGTTCTCGTTCCCGAGCGCAGCGACGCGATCGTCCCCGGCGGCAACGGGATGTTCAAGCCCACCGTGGTCGTCGACGGCGAGGTCGCGGGGACGTGGCGGAGGACGGTGAACGCGCGCGGTGTTACCGTCGAGCTGGCCATGTTCGACGGCCTGCCGCCCACCCTTGAGCACCGGCTCGCAGGCGCAGCGGATCGGTATGGACGGTATCTTCGCCGGGCGGCCCGACTGCGGGGCCCTTCCCCCGAGTAGCCCGATCGGCGCGAACGCCGTGGGCGGATCGGCCCGTAGCCGGTTGGGGGCGCCGCACCCGATGCTTGGAACTGCAGTCCCACACGCTGACCCGGCGACGTCGCTTCACGTCCGCCCCCAGCCGTACCGACGTGGCGATGACGCTCCTCCGCTCCCGCTCCATCCTCGTCGCGCTGGGCGCCGTGCTCCTGCTCGTGCTCGCGGTGCCCACGGCCGCCGCCCACACGCCGCGCGCCACGCCGTACCGCCTGGGCGGTGCCATCACCCTGGACACGAACCTGCGCTCCGTGAGCGGCGCGTCAGCCTGGGCGATCAACGAGTACCTCGCCTCGGCAACCCCGCTGCCGCCGCTCGGGGCCGCCTTCGTCGGCGCTGAGGGCAAGTTCGGCGTCAACGCGCTCTTCCTGCTGGCCGCCGCGATGCACGAGTCGGGCTGGGGCACCAGCTACATCGCACGCGTGAAGCACAACCTGTTCGGCTACAACGCGTACGACCGTGACCCCTTCCGCTATGCCAGCGCCTACCGGACGTTCGAGGCGAACATCGACGCGACGGCGAAGTTCATCCGCGACTTCTACCTGACTCCGGGCGGGCGCTGGTGGGGCGGCGCGCCCGACCTCCGGGCCATGCAGCAGTACTGGTCGTCTTCACAGCGCTGGGGCGTCAACGTCAGCCGGGTCGCCAACTCGATCGTCCTCCCGACGATCACGGGCCGCTCGTTCAGCTTCGCCGCACCCACGGTGGGCGATCAGCTCCACAGCGGCGACCAGGCGGCGGTGCAGCTGTCGTGGGCCGGTGGGCCGATCCCGGACGGGGTGGCCTTCACGGCGACGTGGACGCCCGTCGAACTCGACGCTGACACGACGGCCGCGGCCCTCGGAGGCGCTGCGGCGGGAACGGCCGCGGCCGTGGTCGGCGGCCCGCAGGGCACAGCGCCGTCGACCTCGGCACCCGCCGCGGCCGCAGAGATCCCCGCGCCCGCCCCACCGCCCGTCCCTGTGGCCGCTGCACGCGAGCGCTCGGGGTCGCGATCCGTGACCCTGGCGGTCCCGACGCCCGGCCAGCCAGGCACCTACACGCTCCAGGTGGACATGCGCGACGCGGACGGCTCGCCGCTGCCGGCGGCACAGCGGGTGGCCATCCCAAGCGCAGGCGTGCGGGTCTGGGGCGACCTTGCCGTGAGCGTGGGCATCGTGCCCAACCTGGACGGGGACGGCGCCACGGTCCAGATCACGAACACCGGCCGTGACGCGATCCCGGCGACGTCGGCCCTCCCGGGGCAGGTCCCGGACGCCATCGCCGCCGGCCAAGGCAGCTCGGAGCCAGCCCGCACGGTCGTGAGCGTGACCGCCGCGTCGAGCCCGATCTCCGAGGGAGCCCCGGTGCCGCTCCTCTCCGAGGCCCTGGCCGACGATCTCCAGCCGGGCGCCTCGGTTGCGTTCGCCGTCCCGGGCGTGACGGAGCTGACGGGGCGGGCTGCCAATTGGCTGTCGGTCAGCGTGTCGGTCCTGGGCGACCCGTCACTGCTGGCGCCCTACGCGCCGGTGGGAACGTGGTTCACGAGCGCGGCCGCTGCTGCAACGGCGACCCAGCCGTCACCGGAGGCCGCGCTGTTCCCGGCGCCTCCCGCAACCCTGCTCGCACCGCCGCCGTCCGCCCCGCCCGATCCGGCGCCCCTCGCCATGCCCGTGCCGACGGCACAGCCCGAACCGACGCCGACGCCCAGGTCCTCGGCCGCCGCCAGGCACCTGACGCGGACGTACTCCGAGGCCAGCAGCGCGGTCGCCTACCGCGGGAGCTGGGGATCTGCGAGCGGCAGCTACATCGGCGGCCGCGTCGCCTACGCCACGGCTGCGGGCGCCACTGCCACCCTCACCTTCACCGGCACCTCGGTGAGCTGGATCGGGCCCGTGGGCCCGACCCGCGGTGCCGCGGTCGTCCTGCTCGACGGGAGCGTGGTGGCGAGGGCGAGCCTGTGGCGCCCATCGTTCGTCGCCCAGGCGGTGCTCTTCCGGCGGACGTTCAAGACCGCCGCCCGCCACACGCTCACGATCAAGGTGCTCCCGGATCCCGGCCATCCGTACGTGGCCGTCGACGCGTTCGTCGTCCGCACCTGACGGCCGCGCGCGCCTGACCCGACCGGTCAGGTCAGGAGGCGGCGTCGGCTCCGCCTCCCGCGCCCGCTGGGTCGGCTGGCCCCGGCTGCTGCTCGAGCACCGCCAGCAGCTCTCGCCCCGACACCGGCTTGGACGCGAACCGGGCGCCGCGCGCGACGACGCGCTCAAGGTCGAGGGTCTCGGCCGTGTAGCCCGACAGGAGCACGACGCGGACGCCGGGCAAGCGGTCCATCACCGCGTTGGCGAGGGTGATGCCGCTCATGCCCGGCATCACCACATCGGTGACCACAGCGTCCACGGGTCGGCGTATCGCCTCGAGGAGGTGAAGCGCCTCGCCTCCCGACGCAGTCTCGATGACGTGCCAGCCGCCGCGCCGGAGCAGCTGGCGCGTCATGGCGCGGACGGTCGCGTCGTCCTCTGCCAGGAGCACCGTCCCGCGGGGCGGCCGGTCCATCCCCGGCACAGGCGCGCCCGTCTCCACCGCGTCAACCCGGGGGAAGTACAGCTTGAACGTGGAGCCCTGGCCCGGTTCCGAGTACAGCCAGATGTGGCCGCCTGACTGCTGGACGATCCCGTAGATCGTGGCCAGGCCGAGGCCCGTCCCCCGACCGAGCTCCTTGGTGGTGAAGAACGGCTCGAACACGCGCGCCCGCGTCGTCGCGTCCATGCCGACGCCGGTGTCGGTCACGGCCAGCATGACGAACTCGCCGGGCGCGACGTTGAGGTGGCCGCCCGCGTACGCCTCGTCGAAGACGGCGTTCGCGGACTCGACGGTGATCCTGCCGCCGTCGGGCATCGCGTCGCGTGCGTTCACCGCGAGGTTCACCATGATCTGGTCCAGCTGTCCCGGGTCCACACGGATCTGGCCGGTCTCCGGGGACAGCGACAGCCGCAGGTCGATCGACTCGCCGAGCAGCCGCCGCAGCAGGGGCTCGAGCGCCCGCACGCTGTCCGCGGGATTCACCACCCGCGGCACGATGGCCTGCCGCCGGCCGAACGCGAGCAGCTGGGCGGTCAGGGAGGCGGCGCGCGCGGCCGCATCGTCGATCCCGCGAACGTTCGAGAGCGCCGCGGCGACGTCGAAGGTGGACGGGTCGGCGTTCTGCAGATCCTCCTCGAGCATCTCGGCGAAGCCGCGGATCGCGAACATCATGTTGCTGAAGTCGTGGGCGATGCCGCCCGCGAGCCGGCCGATCGACTCCAGCTTCTGGGCCTCGAGCAGCTGCGCCTCGGCCGCCTTCCGGGCGGTGATGTCCACGACCGTCGCGAACACCGTCTCGGCCGGGTCGCCGGCCAGCGGTGAGAGGCTGATCTCCACGGGGAACTCGCTGCCGTCGCGGCGACGCGCCCACAGGTCCAGGCCGATGCCCATGGGACGGGCGCGGCGGCTCGCCGTGTACGCGGCGCGGTGCGCCACGTGGCGCGCGGCGAAGCGCGTCGGGAGGAGCACCTCGACAGCCTGGCCCAGCAGGTCGTCCACGGGATAGCCGAAGGCGTCGCGAGCCTGCGGGTTCACGTAGGTGATGACGCCGGAGGCGTCCACGCCCACGATCGGGCTCGGCGAGGCGTCGAGGACAGCGAGGTGCGCGGTGCTCTCAGCCTTCGGGGGCGCGGGACGGCGAGAGTCGGCGTCGGCCACGGGGACGGTCCCTCACGACAAGGGGAGGCTGACGTTGGGCTGGCACCACGGTGCCGCACTGCCCGCGGCTCGTCAACCCCGGCCATGTGAGGGGGGCACGGGCCCGCTCCCCCCCCGCCTGGACGATCTGGTCGGCCCTCTGCCATCACCACGCGGCGACCGCACGGCCCACGAGCCCTGTGACCACCACGGCCGCCATGCTCGCTGGGGCGTGTCATTCCGGCTCGCGACGGTCGGCTCGCGAGTCGCATCCGTCCCTGGCTTCCCGCGGGCGCGTGCTGGTGGCCCTGCCAGGGATGGGAAGTCGACACTGTCCCGGTCCGGCATGCCCTGCCACGGATGCCGACGACACCGGGCGGCCCGTGCGATGTCGCCGAGGACCTTGGCACGGCGCGCGGCGACGCGTCGATGCCGAGAGCTGTCCCTGGCAGGCACATCGACGCGGCGGAGCGCGTTGACCGCCCGCACCGGCCGTCGATCGCCGGCACCAGCACGCAGTCCAGGCCGAGGTGCCCAAGCGGCTGCTCGAGGACTGGCTCGCGGTCTGGGCCGAGCACAACGGCGCCGCTGGCCGCCTCCGTGTCCGACTCGCGCCGCACCGGGCGGGCTCCGAGCTGCTGGAGCTCTCGGTGCTCGACTCGGCCGATCAGCGGCGCGGACGGCGTCCGGCCTGCTTGGCGACGTCCTCGGCGTGGATCGCCTTCTGGATCCGCTCGAGGTCCGCCACCCCGAGCTCGACGCGTCCGCAGCCCAGGCACACGGTGCACGCGATGTCGGTCTCCACCGACAGCGAGCCGAGCCGCACCGCGAACTTCGCCGAGCCCAGGATCGGGAGCGCGAACTGGCCTGCCACGCGCCGGCCGCCGCACCGCTCGCAGACGGGCTCGAGGATCGGCTCCCCGTCAACGCTCACGGTCCCTCCTCGGTGCTCGACATACGCAGACGATACGGCCCCCAGGCGCGCGAGGGCCGGGGCCCGCGCCGGGTCCTGCGCCGAGGCCCGCGCCGATTCCGCACGCCTAGTCCTCGCCGAGGCCGCCCTCGATCAGGCCGACGAGCGACGAGACCGCCTCGGCCTCGGCCGGTCCCTCGGCCCGGATGGTCACCACAGTCCCCTTGGTCACGCCCAGCTGCAGCACCCCGAGGATGCTCTTGGCGTCGTGCGCGACCTCGCCCTTGACCACCCAGACCCTGGTGTCGGCGAACTTCTTCGCGGTGCCGACGAACATGGCGGCCGGGCGGGCGTGGAGCCCCGAGGCGTTGTGGACGGTGACGGTCCGCTCGGTCACGCTTCACCCTCCCGACGCACCGGGCCAAGCCAGGCCGGCGTCTCGAGCTCGCGGGCCAGGGTGTCGAGGAACTCGGCCCCCGGCGCGCCGTCGATGATCCGATGGTCGCAGGTCAGGCTCAGGAAGACGGTGGGCACGACGCCGATGCCGCCCGGGACGGGGACGACGCGGTCGGCCACCCGGCCGACGCCCAGGATGGCGACCTGGGGCGGGTTGATGAGCGGGCTGAAGATGTCGATCCCCGCCTGCCCGAGGCTGGTGATCGTGAAGGTGCCGCCGGTGATCTCGGCCATCGCGAGCCGGCCAGTCCTCGCCGCCTCGGAGAGGCGCCGCATCTCGTCGCCGAGGCCCATCACGGAGAGGTTCTGGGCGCCGTGGACGACCGGCACGATGAGCCCCTCCGGGCGCGCCACCGCGATGCCCAGGCTGACCTCCGGGTGGGCGATGACCGCGCCGCCCTCGAACGTGCTGTTGAGGTCCGGGTGGGCCAGGAGCGCGCGGACGGTGGCCGCGGCGATGAGCGCGGTCACCGACGGCGCCGTCGAGGCGTAGGTCTTGCGGAGGCGCATCAGCTCGCCGACCCGGACCTCGCGGACCAGCGTGATGTGCGGCGCCTCGTGGGCCGCCACCATCCGCTCGGCGATCCGCTTGCGGGTGCCCTCGAGCAGCCGCCCTGCGCCGGCTGCCGTCACGGCGGTCGGGCCGACCGGCCGCGGGGCCGAGGCGGCAGCACGCTCGGTGGCTGGGAGGCCCGACGCGGCGGCGGGGGCAGGCTCGCGTGCCGGCTCCGCCGGGGTTGACCCCCTCGCCACGAGGGCCGCCTTGAGGGCGGCCAACGACACCCGGCCGGAGCGGTCGCTGATGTCCGCGAGAGCGATACCGCTCTGGCGCGCGAGCCGGCGCACGGCCGGCGTCGCCCGGCGGCGACCGCCCGTGAGATAG
>JAKAMV010000235.1 GCA_021812735.1 Chloroflexota bacterium
GCTCCAGGCCCGCGCCTTCGCGCTCATCGGCGTCACACCTGGCAGCGTGTAGTCAGAGCGCCGCAGCCAGATCAGCCGATTTCGTGCTCAAGGCCGCCCGTCGGGCGCTGGAAGTTCGGACTAAACAGTGGCGATGCGACACCGCAAATCCGCACGGCATAGTTTACTCGACCGGCGGCGGTCAACGGAAAGCGTGCCCATGGTGCTCGACAATATCGACCGGCACACTTCCTGGGCGAGCTCAGCTCGGCGGGCCTGACCAGCCACACCCGCGACGACGTCGGCAGCCGGGGACGCATCGCCGCGTCGGCCCGGTCCCGGCGACGCTCGCGGTGCTGCCCCTCGCGGCCCGTGCCGACCGGGTCGCAATCTCGCGCGCGCCTCGGCGATCGGTGCCTGAGATCCTCCATGGACACCGATTGCCCAGTTGACGCATTCTGGGCAGACCACATAATCTACGCAGTCTGACCACGCAGGAGCACCTGCCATGAAGGCGTTCTACTCGGTCATGGACCTCGTCGAGGCGACGGGATACTCGGCCGGAACCATCCAGGGAAAGATCAAGTCGGGCGAGCTCTTCGCGATCCAGGCGACGAAGCACGGGGCGTTCAGGATCCCCGCGTCCTCCTATGCCGCCTATCTGGCGTCGCTCGGCCTCGGACCCGCTCCTTCGACGGAGATGCTGCCGCCCGCGACCTTCGAGGTGACGTCGCCGAGGGAGCTCTACGAAGGGCATGTCGCCCCGGCGCTGGCGCGGGCCGGCGCGCCGGACATGCCCGCGCTGCTTCGGCTGGTCGAGGCGGATCCGTCGCTCTACGAGGAGTACCAGGATGCGATCCGCGCGTACAACCTGTTCCTCGAGTCGCAGGCACGGTCGGCGGTGGGGGCCGCGCTCAGAGCCCGTCAATGAACTCCGGCTGATGCGCGGCTACGGTGTGAAGGCGGCTTCGACCAAGTCGATCTCGTGATCTGGCAGACCCAGACCCGACGCGATGTCCCGCCAACCGACGATCGCCGAGCGGACCTCCGCGACAATCTGCTCCGCCCGATCGGCCCTGAGTCGGCAGAAGGGAGCCGTTTCCTCGAGGGCGAGCTCGACGCGGGGGGCATGCGAATCTATCCCGATCGCAAGTTCATGCTCGCTGAGGTCAGGCACGGGATTGAGGTCATACGCGGGCGACAGTCGCCACCCCTGGGCATCGCGCAGAAAGCCGTGGTTGCGTAGATGGTCGTCCCTGTGGCCGACGAGAATGTTGAAGACCTCCCGCCGGAAGAGCTGCGCCAGGTCTTCTCCGATCCGGCCCGGCGCTCCGTTCTCGCTGATCGCCTCAGCGATCTCGATGTAGCTCGATGGCTCGCGGTCGCGCTTGCCGGTCATCGTCATCGCTGACGCGAAGAGCCGACGGTCCGCGCCCGCTCGATCGAAGCGCTTGGCAGCAAACGTGTGATACGCGCTGCCGAGTTGGAGCAGTCGCGTGGCGGGGACCTCGATGCCCGCCCGGCGGGCGAGTTCATTGAGGACGAACTCCCACGCTCCCACATCGCGGCGGTCGTTGCGCGACGGGAACTTGGCGAGCCACAGACCGCCATCGTCGAGCCGGAAGCTGGTCTTGGGGCGAGCGCCACCGAGCGGGCTGCCCGGCGCGAGCAGGAGCGCGATCGCCGCCTGAATGCTCGGTTGGTGCCGGCGGTCCGATGGATGCTCGATCTCTCGGGCAGCGGCCTCGAGCTCGCGCAGCTCCGCCACGGGCGGGACCGACGTCGGGCTCGAGTCGAGAAACGGCCCGTCGTCCCCCACGGCGAACCGCAGCGCCCCCATGCGAAGTCCGTCGTTGACCCCGAGGAGGAACTCCCACTCCCCAAGGGCGCGGGGCCGGCGGCCCTCGGCGACCGCCTGTTCCGCCTCGCGGCGCTCGAGGAGCATCCGGCCCCAGCGGTCGGGGGACGTGTCGGTGAAGATCCCGGCCAGCGCCCCGTCGGGCGCGATCTGCTCGCCGCTGTGCGGCTGGTGCGACGGATCGAGGAGAAAGAACGTGTCGTCCTCGACCCATTCCGCGTCGTAGGCGAACGTCACCGGAGCGTTGGGCCGCCGGCCGACCTGGCGCAGTGCCCCGACCCGCCGCCTTGGCCCAAACTCGGCGGCATCGAGGAAGACGCCGACCTGCTCGGGGAGATCCGGGCTCACCGGACCGACCTCCTCGGCCGCGGCAGGGTGGCGTCCTGAAGCCGCCGGCCGAGGTCGTCGTCGCGTGCGATAAGGTCGAGATCGCCATCGAGTCCGAGGACGCCGAGGACGCGGACGAAGGCGCCGAGCCCGACCGAGAGGTCGCCGTGCTCGAGCTTGTAGATCACCATCCGCGAGACGCCGGCGCGCTCGGCCATCTCCACCGACGGCATCCGCCTGCGCTCACGGGCGAGGCGCAGTCGCTCGCCGAGCGCTTCCGCAGCTCGGCGATGGCGCGGGAACATCGGGGTAGCCGTCTTGCTCATGTCTCATAAGATGGACAACATCGCCGCTACTGTCAAGATAATGAGACACGCGCTGTACGTCGGAGGCAGCTCCACCCGAGTCGGGACCTGATCCTGGACCACGTCCGCGTGAACCTGCGGGACGACCGGTCGAGTATGGGCACGGACCGCGAGGAGCGCGAGGCGAACGCCTTCGCAGCCGAGCTTCTGATGCCGGGCAGCATGGTCAAGGGAGAGGTGCAGGCGATCCTCGAGAGGGGCGGGACCGCCGACGGTCGCTTCGTGGCCGACCTCGCCCAGGTCTTCGACGTAGGCGAGCAAGCCATCGAGTACCGTCTCGTCAACCTCGGCCTTCGACGCCAGATCTGACTTGCCCGACGACAGGCCGGAGATCAGTCACCCCAGGACTCGTGGCCTAGTGGCAAAGGGAGCCCGGCTGACGTCGGACGAGCTTGTCGCGGAGCTCGAGCGCGTCACGCCCCCGCGGACCATCCTCCGCGTTCATCGTCTACAGGCAATCGCTACAGCCTGTCGCCCGGGCTCATCCGCCGGTACGTCGCCCGCGCGCGCTCGCCGAGCGCCGAGGCGCCGTAGCGCTGGGCCATCTGGGTGCTCGACCAGCCCGCGAGGTGCATGAGCTGGGTCTCCTGCATCCCGTCCGCGCTCAGCAGGTGCGCCCAGGTGTGGCGGAACTGGTGGGGGTGGACGCCCTCGAGCCCGGCCTTCTTCGCCCGCCGCTCGATCGCCTCGCAGACGCCGTTTCCGGTCATCCGCCCGGCGTGCCCCAGCCACAGGGCGTCGGCGTCGCGGGCCGTCGGGTGGCGCGAGCGCGCCCTGCGGAGGTAGCGGTCGAGCGCCCGGGCCGCCCTGACGCCGAACGGCACCTCGCGGACGCGGCTGCCCTTGCCGGTCACCCGGACCGAGCGGCGCCTGAGGTCGAGGTCGCCGAGCGCGATCCCGCCGAGCTCGGCGCGGCGCAGGCCTGCCGCCAGCAGCAGCCGGAGGACCGCCATGTCGCGGTAGTCGGCGAAGGCCGTCCCCCCGCACGCCCTGAACAGGGCCGCCAGCTGCTCCTCCCGGAGCACCGGGACCGGGGCCACCGGCACCCTGGGCGGCCCCATCCGCTCCACCGGGCATCGAGGTAGTTGGGGTGTCGCGCGACGCCCTCCCAGGAGACTCTGCCTGTGCCGCGTCGGCGACGGGCGACGCTCTCCCGACTCGTTGCGCCGCCTGGTGCCGATACCCCCGGACGTCGAAGCAGAGGCTCGCGTAAGCACCACTCTTGTCCCGGCCAACTCACAAGGGACGCGATCACCTACCTGCCGTCGCGGCTCTTGGAGGGTGGTCTCACCGAGGCGGCGATCCGCTCGTAGTCGAGGTCCGCCGCGTACAGGTCGCGGAGGCCGACGAGGGTCACGTCCGGCGCGTCCGCCAGGTTCCGGTCGAATCCCGACCGGGCGTAGAGGAAGAGCCGCGGCGCGTCGCCCGGGGCGACGGCCGCCGCGTCCCGCCGGAGGTCCGCCAGGTCGCCGGGCTTCACCTGGTCGCGCGTCCACTTCGCGGAGCCGGCCGCCACCAGGCGCGACCCGGCCATGGCTGCGGCGTCGATGTCTCCGCCGGCGAACCACCAGAACGCGACGGAGCTGAAGGGGCCCACGGATCCCGTGCCGGCGAGCCGCCGCAAGTGCTGGCGGGCGACCTCCTCGAAGGTTCGGCTGACGAATCGGTCGAAGTCCTCGCCCCACTGCTGCGCCAGGACGGCCGCGCCCTGCCCTGCCTGGATCGCGCTCCGCCAAGGGTCCACCAGCGCGAAGTAGAACCGGAGGTACGGGTCGGCGATCACGTACTGGCTGTTGCGCGAGCGCGGCAGGCCGGCATCTGGCGGCGGCACCCGGCGCTCGGCGATCCCCAGCTCCATGAGCCGGTCGAGGTACGGCGTCACCCGGTTCGCCGCGCCCAGCCCCGCCTGGGTCGCGATCTCGCCTGGGGACAGGTAGCCGTTGGCGATCGCACGGAGCACCGTCTCGTACGTGCGCGGCTCGTTGAACTCCGCGCGCAGCAGGTCGGGCGCCTCGCGGAACAACCGGCCCGAGGGTGAGTAGGCCACCCGAAGGAGCTCGTCGTGGAGCGTACGGTTGGTGTTGAACTCCTCGAGGTAGTCGGGGATCCCGCCCGCGACGGCATACAGGCGGACCCGGTCCTCTGCCGGCCAGGCCCTGGCGAACTGGCCCGCATGGTAGTAGTCGAACGGGCGGAGGTGCTGGGCCCGCGTCGGACGCCCGTAGAGGGCGCCCTCCGACGACACTAGCGAGCGCATCATCGACTGCTGCGACCCAGCGAGGACAAGGACCACGTTCGCCTTGGAGCCCGTCGTGTCCCACCACCGCTGGATCAGGGACGGCAGGGCGCGGTTGGCGGCGACCAGGTATGGGAACTCATCGATGATGAGCCCGATCCGGCGCGTCGCGGCAGCATCAGTCACGACGGCGAGCGCCTCGTCCCAGTCGCGGATCGCGAGTCGGGGTGGCCGGCCGCGCTTGAATCCCGCCGACATGGGTCCGAGGACCTTCCCGATGTCTGCAAGCTGGTCGCGCTCGAGCTGTTCGGCGGCGACGTAGTAGGCGACCGTCTTGCCGGCCGCGAAGCGCGTGAGGAGCGCGGACTTGCCGACGCGGCGCCGGCCGTGCACGACGACGAGCTCCGGCCGTCCAGACGCCCACGCCTGCTCGAGATCTGCCCGCTCCGGGTGCCGGTCGATGAAGTCGCTTCGCACGCGCAGCACACCTGTCTAAGGCGTCTTAGACTAAGGCATCTTAGACAGGAGCGCCATCGGAACCCGAGGAACCGCCGCCGGCACTCGGCGGGGCCGCTCGAACGCCCGGCCAGCAGTCACGGTACTGTCCCCCGCACGTCCGGCCGTTGCCGGGAGCGCTGTGCTCAAGCCCCGCCAGCCGGATTCGGCACGCGAACAACAAAGCAGGGTGTCGCCCTGGGCTCAGGAAGGGGAAGTGGAGCGGGAGACGGGATTCGAACCCGCGACATTCTGCTTGGGAACAAGGAGCGTCCCCAGCGGTGTGCTCTGAACTTGGGCGGTGAACGGGAATCGCGATAGTTAGAGTGTCGCGACGAATTTGGCCGAGACACGCTGCCTGTCCTCGGCCAATCGCTCGTCGAGCAGCCAACGCGCGGTTGACCCAATCGATCCTCGCCTCACCGCCTGTGGCGGACGGACACGCCGGGGCAGAACCACGCCGAAACGGCGGCCCCTTCCTCCAAATGCGGCCCTACACTCACTTCGTCGGTGGGACAACAGCGAGGCGCGCATGGCGCTTGAGATCGAAGATACGCTTCCGTCGCGCGCGCTCCTCGGCCGGGTTACGGCGGTGCGCCCCAAGGGCGCCACGAAGCAGCTGACGACTGACTCTGGCGCGTCCCTGTCCGTTCCCCGGTACGCGATCGCCGGCGTGAACGAGGTTATCGAGGCCGATGGCCGCGGGACGTTTGTTCGCACCCGTAATGGTAATGCCCGGCTCACCCCCATCTACGCGAGGTCCGCGTTCGTGGTGCTCGGGGGTAGGCGATACGCGATCAGCGTGAAGGAGCTCGATCGCGATGATGAACTCCGCGCGTATGCACGACTCTCGGACATGCACTACAGAGGTGAGCGTGGGTTTGGCCGCAAGGGCGTCCTTGTGGCCGTCGCCTCGAGCCCGTCACTGCCGCTCGTTCTTGGGTATATCGAGGTAACGACAGGTTTTCTGATGAACAGCCCCCGGACGAAGGTGCTAGACACGCCGTACCGCGAGGGCGCTGTCTCGTGGTCCGGATGGGGCGCACACGAGATGAGCTCGATGACGTCCTTGATTGCCCGGGTGTCTCGAGTCGTTGTCCACCCTGAGCTGCGGGGGCAGGGCATCGGTACCGTCCTCGTACATCACGCGGAGCGCTACGCGCGCACGCACTTCCATGCCGGCGGGTACCGCCCCATCTTCCTGGAAATGACTGCCGACATGGCTAAGTTCGTGCCCTTCGCAGAAGCCGCTGGCATGCGCTTCATCGGGTACACGGAGGGGAACCTGCACCGCGTCGCGCGCGACATGCGGTATCTGCTGTCGAGGCGAGATCTTCTCGAGATGCCGATCGAGTCCCTCAAGGCCAGGGGCATCATGCAGGCTCAGCGCCGATACGCCTCCGGCATCGCGACGCTTCCATCGGGCAGATCCCTTGACGATGTGACTGCAGCGGCCGACCAGGGTCTGGACGCCATGGCATATGCCGACTTCCATGGAGTGATCAGGCTGCCAAAGCCCTCCTATCTATCCGGGCTGACCCGTCCAGCGGCGCGTTTCGTCGATCGAAGGGTCAAGGAGCTGGGCGTGGTCGGAGGAAACCGCTTTGAGCCGCAGATGGTGCAGTCGATGGGGCGCGCTATCGAGATCAGCGGCCTGACGATCACCTTCAATAGCGCCGTGGATCGTACGGACCGAAGCACGGCCGTCCAGGAAGCGTTCGGGATCAAGCCCGAGGCGTTCCGATCAGTGGTGATCTCGGATCTATCAGTGGCGATTGCGCCGGGCGAGATCTGCCTTGTCTATGGTCCGTCCGGCTCGGGCAAGAGCACGCTGCTGAGCGTCCTAAGTGGTGCGCCAGTTCCGCCGACGGCGACGCTTGAGGGCAGCGTGCACATGCCAAGGGGGGCGCGCATCGCATGCTTTGCCGAGCTCCCCGATCAGTCTCCATTGATCGAGGTACTTGCAGTCGGGCAGTCCACAGCCGAGGCTATTCATGCGCTCAATCGCGCGGGACTGAGTGACGCCAAGCTATACCTCCGCCGGTTCAGCGAGCTCAGTAACGGGCAGAAGTACCGGGCAATGCTTGCGTCGCTGATCGCATCCGACGCAAACGTTTGGGTGGCCGACGAATTCCTGTCGACGCTCGACCCGACGACGGCGCGCATCGTCGCGACCAATGTCGCCTCCCACGTTCGCGCCACCGGCGTCACCTTGATAGTCGGCGCCCCGCACTTCGGGTACTTCTTCGAGGCCCTCGCGCCTGACGTGATCGTCGAGCTCCGGTCTGGATGGGAGTCACGCATCTACCGAGGCCCGGAGTTCGCCCGGCGTCACTTGTATACGGACTCCGGCGAGGGCTAGGAGAGAATGTCCTTGGCGGGGGACACCACGGTGGCGGCCGACAGCGCCGCAAATGAGGCCGTTCGACTGCTGCGGGATGCGGCGACAGAAGAGCGACAACTCCTCGACCAGTTGTGGGCAGGAGGTGTACTGCTGCCAAGTCCGGCCCGAGCCTTGGACGTGCTCGATGAGCTCTCCTCCCGGGTGGCCGCGACCGCAATCCTCAAGGCGACCTCCTGCACGCTCATCCTTCCAACTGCGTTCCCGGACCGCGGCCCCATCCTTTTCGCCACCGCCCTCCTTGCACACTGGTTCAAGGAGAAACTCACCGATGGCCAGACGGGGGATCTCGGGACGGTCTTGTACGTGGGCAACTCCGTCGGAGTCCGTTCTGCCCTTGAACGTACGACCGTCGGCGGATCGGCGATCAGGCTAAGCGACTTCTTCGCTCACGGCGACATCGATGCCCGACCTTCGCAAGGTCGTCGCGGCCGCGCAACGCAGGTCCGCTCAGGGCTCCCTCAAGTTGTCGCCGCGTTTGCGCCGCCAGATGCGGCGGGCCTCATTCGACGGCATCGGCCGCGATGGGTGGCGATCGACCTGACGGGGGAACGCGATGCAGCGTGGGTGGGGCCCCTCGTCTCAGGGTGCCGAGCGCTTGGTGTTCCCGTGGTTGCCTGGACTGACAATCCACTCAGTTCGTCTGTCCGCCCGTTGCTCGACGGGACGCTTGTTGTACCAATTCCGCCGATCGAACTGCGCGACGCCGGTCTGTACGCCGCTCTCACGACGTCGATCACTCCGCTGGTCATGCGGGGAGACACGGCGGAGGGCATAGCTCGGCTCCTCGGTGAGGCCGGTCGCCGCCTCGTGTCGGCGACGAGATCAGCTCCGGACAGCCGGTTGGTCAGTGACGCGGTTCGTGCACATTGGTCGCTGCTCAGGAACCTGGAGTACCTGCCGTGCCCGGTGGACTTCTGGGAGGCGAATGTCGGGAGCCACTGGGGGCTGCACCGCCTGAGGGACCTCTCGGCGACCTGCGAGCGCTTTGAGCAGGCCGTGCGCGTGAGCTACGCCGCGGCTGCGCATGACATCGCGCGGGCAGGGGTATGTCTCGGGGAGACGCTGGATTTGCTCGGCCAGTCCAATCCGAGGTGGGAGACGGCCGTCGAATTGTGTTTGGCTGGCTCACCGGCCGGTCCGGGCGTCGAGGTCAACTTCGGCGCCAGGGGCCGTCGGGCCCTCTTCATCGACGCCTTCCTCGCTCTGTACGGCTTCAGCGAGGACGACCTCAAGTCGGTGGGCGTCCACGTTCGCGCCCTCGGGTCGGAGCGGGAGGATCCAGCTTGGGTTCGGCACCAACGGCTTATCGTTGCCGAGCCGGTGACTGCCAACGATGCGCGCGCGGTCCAACATCTGCTGCAGCACGCCGAAGCCGAAGTACTCACTTACCAGGCGGGCTTGGGGCGGCTCCGGTTCCTTGTTGCCGAACTTGTCGGTGCGTGGAAGCCCGAGAACTTCGCCGCGGCCGTTCGGTCTCTCGTCGGACGGGCGCCAACACGACTGGACGTCGGAGCGCGGATCAGCCTGCTGGACTCGATCGGTGTCACGACGTCCGGGACTCGAGGTCGAGTCAGCGAGGAGCTGCAGATCGATCAAGCGCTGGACCGCGACGAGGAGCTGACGCGCCTGTTGGAGAACGGGCTCGATCACGAGGAGGATGGCAGTCCGACCGATGATGCCGTTCAGGCTCCGGACCGCCGAGCGGCCGTTGACACCGTGGTGACCATCGAGTTCGCGGGTGGCTGGTGGGCGCAGTACCAGCCAGACCAGACCGTCATGGCGGTGGAGCGCGTCGGGTTGAGTGCGAAGCGACTCGACAAGCCCGCGCATGAGCTCCAGGTTGGCGACGAGGTCATCGCCATACATGGCCAACAGCGCCAGAGCCTGTATGAGCTCCTTGTGGCGCGTCTCCACAAGAACGCGGCGATCGCCTTGCACTTGGCACTGCTTGAGAAGTGGCAGGAGGAGATCGACCTCGGATACGCAGCTTGGTCGCTGCGTGGGGGCACGCTCGAAGGACTCCTGCGTGCGATCCAAGGCAAGGGATCGCAGATGATGTCGATCGCCGGCGTCCGGCTATGGCTGACGGGAGGGACGCTCGCCCCGCAAGATCCAGCCGACATACGCCGGCTCGGCGAGGTCTTCGGACGGCCGTTTGTCGTCGCGAATTATCAGCGCATCGCAAACGCGGCCTCGAGACTTCGCGGACTGCATCGCGGTCTGGCCCACCGGCTGGATAACTGGCTCGAGGACCAGGCCACGCACGACGGCAACGGGCCGGACCCGGTCATTGACGAGGAGTCTGGCGTCCGGTTCTCGGACTTCAAGTCGTCGCTCCTAAGGCTTGAAGTCGTCACCATCCGTATCGAGACGGGTATCTTCCTGACGTACCGCCTAGGACTCCTACAGCAGGGGGCAGCCGATGGCTGACGTCGCAGAGCTCCGGACGGAGGCCGTCCTGGCTGAGCACCTCGTAGAAGCGGTGCTCGGCGAAGCGAGTGGCGCCTCAACTAGCGGTTGTGCCGGCAACCTTCCCCGTGACACGTATTTCGTGGGCAACCTACGAAACCAGGACCCCCACGACTCGCCGACGTCCAGCGTGAATGCCGAGCTGTTGGGCAAGTTGTCGCCGACGGCGTGTGGCCTTGAGATACGGGTGGCGGTGGAGGGCTCTATCGCACGGGTCGGCGTCGAGGTTCGATGGGCGGTGTATTACCGCGTCCTCCCTGAGCGCACCGAGCAGCTCCGATTCCAGTCCGGCGGGAGCGCCGCAGTTGGTCTGACGGGTGATGCTGCCCCGGGGGACCTGGACGACGCCGCGCAGCTGATCCTGCTGGATGATGACCCCGCCGAGCCCGCCGACAGCTCCGACGCGCCTCCGCCCCCACCACCTCGAGGACGACGCCGCGCGCCTTCGGAGGTCCTGTACCCGAAGTGGCGGAAGATCCCTTGCTCCGCTTCCGCGGAACTGGTGGTCGAGCAGTCGGGCTCCGAGTGGGCCGCGAGTACAAAGGCGCTTGACGACGCAGTTGCATCCGAGCTGACCCGTGCAGCACAAGTCGCCGGAAGTGACCCGGAGCGGCTCCGCGTCGGTAAGAGCCCCGCGGATCCTGTTGCCGTTCCGCCTGACGCGGCCGCTAGCGAGGCTGGCTTCAGGCAGTTCGCGGCAGGTCTGGCAGTGGAAATTGGACCTCGCTGGGACATCGAGGCCGAGGTCTCTGTGCCTCGATGGCGCGAGGACAGGAGGGAGCTCGATCTTCGGATCGAGATCGCTAACGCGACTCCGGGAATCTACACAGCGAAGGGCAAGCCGAGTCTGAATTTTGAGCCGTATGTCTTCGACGTCGGCCTATCGGTGACCATATTGGAGGGTACCCCGAGGCCCTTCGAGCTCTTGCTTGCGCCACGGGGATTTCGTAGCGACCGCCGGCTATGGGCGCGCGGACACAACGTTGGTGTCGAGGCGACGCCGGCTACGAGTACGTACACCA
>JAKAMV010000236.1 GCA_021812735.1 Chloroflexota bacterium
ACGGCTCCTGCTCCAGCTCCAATGCCTCGTCGTCCGCCTCTTCGGTCAGCTTGAGCCAGATGAAGAGACCGGCGAGCACCAGGAGCGGGATCACGATGAGAGCAGCGAGCGTGACGCCCAGCGCCACCGCAACGATCTTCAGGGCCTTCATGCCATCTCCTTCCGCGTCGGGTCCGGCCCCACGCTAGCAGGTTCGGGCTTACCGCGCGGTTCCTTCGAGCTTACCGCGCGGTGCCGGGGGACGCGCCCGGCGGACCGGCCGCGCCCCGGGCGGCAGGGGCCTGCGCCACCAGCTGGGCGATCTCGTCCCGCGTGAATTCGACCAGCAGGTGCCGGGCTCCGGCCTGCGTGGCCATCAGCAGTCGCAACACGTAGGCGCCCTCCTGCTCGAAGAAGAAGACGTCATGCGGATGTTGCTGGTCGATGAAGTGACCGATCACGCGCAGTGCGGCTTCGTACGGGCCGGCATCCGCGAACCCGCCCACCGGAGTGGGTTGCTCGCGCCGGGCGAGCCCCTCCTCCATGAAGCGGGCGATGTCGTCATCGACGAACGTCAGGGTCTCCTTGCGCTGCAGACCGTAACCCTCGCCCCACGTGGAGCCCACCTGGTCCAGCACCAACCCCTGCACGATGAACCCATCCGGGATCTCGGTCAGCGAGACCTCGCGCATCCCGCGTTGGTCGAGGACCGCGCCGATCGAGCGCAGCACCTCCTCGAAGTCCTGCCGGGGACTTCCCTCGTAGATGCGCATCCCGGTCCTCCCTGAGCCAACCGTTCGGCCGATCGGCCCACGTCCATCTGCCCGCCGTTCGTCAGGCCCGAAGACGACCGTCCGAGGCGAGTGTACCGACGCGGAGGGGCCGAAACAAGGCGCCGAAACAGGGCAGCGCACCGGCGGCCGCCATTACGGACCGGCGACCACCAGGCCGGACCGGCACGCGAGACCGGTCCCCGGCACCGGTATAACGCACCCGCGCGCGGCATGGGCGCGACCCACCGCGACTGCGCGCCGCTCGGACGAGGTGCGACCGAGCGGCCCGGTGGACGCCAGTTTGGGGCCCATTCGGCCCTGTTCGCCGTGCCAATTGCCCGCTTTACTGCGGGACGTGGAGAATTCCGACTCCTCAGGTCAGGTTTCCCCGCTTGTGGTGGCGGCGCCGGAAGGCACGCTGCTCTTCCTGCGTCGACTGGCGCGTGTGCTGGGCCCGGCCTGGGTCGTGATGCTCGCGGACGTCGATGCGGCAAGCGTCGTCACGGCCGCCCAGGCAGGGACAGCCTTCGGGTACGCCATGCTCCTCCCCCTGGTGCTGCTGATCCCGATCCTGTACCTCGTGCAGGAGATGACGGCGCGGCTCGCCGTGGTCACCGGGCTCGGACACGCCGAGCTGATCCGCGAGCGGTACGGCCAGCGCTGGGCCGCGCTCGCGGTCGTGGCGATGGTCGCCATCGACCTGCTCGCGTACGTCGCAGAGTTCGCCGGCATCGTGCTGGGGGCGAGCCTGGTCGGCGTCCCGGCCTGGATGGCGGTCGGCGGTGCGTTGCTCTTCCACGCGGTCACGGTGGCGACCGGGAGCTATGCGCGGTTCGAGCGCATCGTGATCGCCCTCTCGCTGGCGCTCTTCGCCTTGGTCGGGCTGG
Organism: Chloroflexota bacterium; assembly: GCA_021812735.1. The sequence continues at coordinate 1,640 of JAKAMV010000236.1, forward strand.
CAATCGCCGCCCGGCCCGACCCTGGGGCGATCCTCGCGGGGCTCTCGCCGGCACAGCCCTGGGGCCAGCCGGCGTACCTTGACCTGGTCGTGGCCAACGTCGGCGCGGTGATCATGCCCTGGATGCTCTTCTACCAGCAGGGCGCGACGGTCGACAAAGGGCTGCGCCCCGAAGACCTGCGCGCCGCCCGCTGGGAGACGCTGCTGGGGGCCATCGCGAGCGAGTTCCTGATGGCCGCGATCGTGGTCGCCGCGGCCGCTGCCACCGCCGCGCACGCGCGCGACCTGGCCACGCCGGCCGGTCTGCTCCTGCCCGCCGGGCTCGCCGCTCTGGCGCACGACGGCGCGGCCGTCCTGATCGCGATCGGCATGATCGGCTCGGGGTTGCTCGCGGCCATCGTGATCTCGCTCTCCTCAGCCTGGGCCTGGGCCGAGCTCTTGCGGTGGCCGCACAGCCTGAACCTGACGCTGCGCCGCGCGCCCGCGTTCTACGGCCTCTACCTGCTCGAGGTGGTCCCGGCGGCCGTCGTGGCGTTGGTCGCGCGGAACCTCGTGTCGGTGGTGCTCGACACGATGATCCTGAACGTGGTGGCCCTGGTCGTGCCCCTCGTCTTCCTGGTGCGGCTCTCGAGCGACCGTGCGCTGCTGGGGTCGTTCGCGAACTCGCGGCGCCGGACGGCGGTCCTCTGGTGTCTGACCGCGGGCCTGCTCGGGCTGGGGCTCACGGGGGTCGTCGGGCTCCTGGGGCGGGTGCTGTAGCAGCTGCCGGCCTGCACCGCGCGACCGTGACCTTCGTCCGGCGGCGACTATAGTAGGCGACATCCGACCCACGATGGATAGACCACGCAGGGACCATCCCTCCTCGGCCGATCGCCGGCCGCCGTCACCTGCCTATCGAGGATCTTCTCCGATGACCGTTGCGCCCAGCCGGCTGGATCAGCTCGCGATCGACACCATCCGGACACTCTCCATCGACGCCGTCCAGGCGGCCAACAGCGGCCACCCGGGGATGCCGATGGGCGCCGCGCCCATGGCGTACGTCCTCTGGACGCGCTTCCTACGCCACGCCCCCCACGATCCCGCCTGGCCCGATCGCGACCGGTTCGTGCTCTCGGCCGGCCATGGCAGCATGCTGCTCTACTCGCTCCTCTACCTGACGGGCTACGACCTCTCTCTCGAGGAGATCCGGCGCTTCCGCCAGCTCGGTTCTCGCACGCCGGGTCACCCCGAGTACGGCCTGACACCCGGCGTCGAAGCGACCACCGGACCGCTCGGTCAAGGGTTCGCCAACGCCGTCGGCATGGCGATCGCCGAGACCCACCTGGCGGCGGAGTTCAACCGTCCCGACCACACCATCATCGATCACTGGACGTACATGATCTGCAGCGACGGCGACATGCAGGAGGGCATCGCCTCGGAGGCCGCCAGCCTCGCCGGCCACCTGCGACTGGGCAAGCTCGTCGCGCTCTACGACGACAACCACGTCCAGCTGGATGGCCCGACCGAGTGGGCATTCAGCGAGGACGTCCTCGAGCGGTTCGACGCGTACGGCTGGGACACGCGGCGCGTGGCCGACGGCAACGATACCGAGGCGATTGCCGCCGCGATCGAAGCGGCGCGTCGCGACCCCCGGCCCAGTCTGATCGCCGTCCGCACCCACCTCGGATACGGCTCGCCGCACCGCCAGGACACGTCCAAGGCACACGGCCAGGCCCTCGGCGAGGACGAGGTACGGCTGACGAAGGAAGCGTACGGTTGGGACCCCGACCGCCACTTCTACGTCCCCGACGACGCGCTACGCATCTTCCGGGAGGCCGTGGCGCGCGGCGAGGAATGGGTCCGCGAATGGCAGGCGCGGCTCGACGCCTACCGGCGTGCCTTCCCGCGCGAAGCTGCGGAGCTCGAACGACGCCTCGCACGCCGCCTGCCGGAGGGCTGGGATCGCGCGCTCCCCTCCTTCGGGGCCGACCAGGCACAAGCGACCCGCCAGGCGTCGGCGACCACGATCCAGTCGCTCGCGCAGGCCGTCCCAGAGCTCTTCGGCGGCGCGGCGGACCTTTCGGAGAGCAACCTGACCGACATCCGGGATGGCGGACAGTACGGCGCGGGCGACCGCGCGGCCCGCAACATCCGGTTCGGCGTGCGGGAGCATGCTATGGGCGGCATCGCCAACGGGATCGCCTACCACGGCGGCTGCCTGCCATACGTCGGCACCTTCCTCACCTTCAGCGACTACATGCGGGGCAGCGTCCGCCTCGCCGCGCTGAGTCGTCTGCACGTGATCTACGTGTGGACCCACGACTCGATCGGGCTGGGCGAGGACGGGCCCACCCACGAGCCGGTCGAGCATCTCGCGACGCTGCGGGCCATGCCCAACCTTTGGCTGATGCGCCCCGGCGACGCGAACGAGACCGTCGCCGCCTGGCGCGCGGCCGTGGCCCGCACGGACGGCCCCGTGGCCCTGGCCCTGAGCCGCCAGAAGCTGCCCGTGCTCGACGGGACCCGCGAGCACGCGGCGGCGGGGGTGGCCCGCGGCGGCTACGTACTCGCCGAGGCGGTAGGGACGGACGGTGTCGCCACGCAGCCCCGCCTCATCCTGCTCGCCACCGGCTCGGAGCTGCAGCTCGCGGTTGAGGCCCGTGCACAGCTCCAGCGCGAGGGAGTGCCCACGCGCGTCGTCTCGCTGCCGTGCTGGGAGCTCTTCGAGGCGCAGCCGGCGACGTACCGCGAGGAGGTCCTCCCGCCCGCGGTGACCGCGCGCGTCAGCATCGAGGCGGGCGTGTCGTTCGGCTGGGATCGCTGGGTGGGGCCGCAGGGCGCGATGATCGCGGTCGAGGGTTTCGGCCTCTCGGCACCCGGGCCCCAGGTGATGGAGGCGTTTGGGATCTCCACCGAGCACCTCGTGCGGGTCGCGCGGGACGTCCTGGCCGGACGCGTCCGCGGCGTGATCGCGTCCCAGCCGGCCGGCCTCGCGCCGCATGTCGCGGCACGCTGAGGGCGGCACCCGTGCCGTCCCAAGGAGGAACACGATGACCGGCAGGCTCTCCGTCGCGGGCTTCTCGTTGCCTACTCCGTTGCGGGACCCGGTGGACCTCGCGTTGGAACGTGCGCTGGCCGAACATTGGGTCGAACGGGTCTGGAGCAAGGATGCCACGCTCTGGTCGACCGACGAGCCCGTCCAGGCGTCGATCCGGCAGCGCCTGGGGTGGCTGCACGTTCCAGAGGCATTTCTCGAGGACGTCGACGAGCTACGTGCGTTCGCGGAGGGCGTGCGCGAACAGGGCTTCACGCAGGCGGTGCTGTGCGGCATGGGCGGCAGTTCGTTGGCGCCCGAGGTTCTCGCCGCAACCTACGGCCTGGCGCCCGGTGCGGGGATGCCGCTGCACGTGCTCGACTCGACCGACCCCGACGCGGTCCGCTGGACCCGGGAGACGTTCGATCCGGCCACCACGCTCTACCTCATCTCGACCAAGTCCGGCACCACGACCGAGACCCTGAGCTTCCTGGCGTCGTTCTGGGACCAGGAGACCCACGGGCGGGGGATCCCCTGGCCGCAGCTGCACTTCGCGGCGATCACCGATCCCGGCAAGAACATGGAGTCGATCCCCCACTACAACGAGTTCCGCGAAGTCTTCCTGAATCCGACCGACGTGGGCGGACGGTACAGCGCGCTCACCTACGTCGGCTGCGTCCCGGGCGCGCTCCTCGGCATCGACCTGGCACGGCTCCTCGAGCAAGGCGTCCGGATGGCGCAGCGCTGCCGGGAGGACGGTGCGGACAACCCGGGTCTGGCGCTTGGCGTCACGCTCGGGGCGCTCGCGAAGGCGGGCCGCGACAAGCTCACGTTCCTCGCCGACCCCGCGATCGCACCCTTCGGAGCGTGGGTCGAGCAGCTGATCGCGGAGAGCACGGGCAAGCATGGCGTGGGGATCGTGCCGGTCGATCGCGAGCCGCTCGGGCCCGTCGAGGCCTACGGACAGGATCGCGTCTTCGTGCGCTTACAGCTCTCCGGCAGCGCGGGCTGGCGCACGGCCACCGATCCGCTGGTGGAAGCACTGGCGACCGCCGGTCACCCCGTCCTCGAGATCGCGGTCGATCCAGAGCTGGGCCTCGGGGCCGAGTTCTTCCGCTGGGAGTTCGCGACCGCCATCGCCGGCGCGGTCCTGGGCATCAACCCGTTCGACGAACCGAACGTGACCGAGTCGAAGGAGAACACCAAGCGCGTGCTGGCCGAGTATCGCGAGCACGGTCGCCTGCCCGCGCTCGACACGCTGGCCGCGGAGGGCCCGCTCACGCTGGCGGGCGATGCGGTACTCCGCCTGAGCGCGGGGCCAGGCACCGTGATGGGCGAGCTGCGGCGCCACCTGGCACGCATCAAGCCCAACGGGTACCTGGCGATCCAGGCCTATATGGCCCCCAGCGCCGAGCGGACCGCCGCTCTGCAGGCGATCCGCGCGCTGCTCCGTGACCGGACCGGGCGGGCGACCACCCTGGGCTATGGCCCACGCTTCCTGCATTCCACCGGGCAGCTCCACAAAGGGGGCGCGCCGATCGGGTGGTTCCTGCAGCTGGTCGCCGGCCACCCGCGCGACCTGCCCGTGCCTGGCGCCGGCTACAGCTTCGGCACGCTGATCGACGCGCAGGCGCTCGGCGACTTCCAGGCTCTCGAGGCGCACGAGCTCCCGGTGCTGCGCGTCGGCTGCTCGGACGATCCGGCGACCGGGCTGGCGGCACTCCGCGATGCGCTCGAGGCGGCACTCGCGGGAACGGCGGTCTGACGTGGCACGACGCGCTGCAGCCCCGCCACGCGCCCCGGCCGCTCGGCCGCAGATCAACCCGCTGCGCGCCGGACTCCGGCTCGAGAAGGTGCCCGAGCCCGCCTGCGTGGTGGTCTTCGGCGCCACCGGCGACCTGACGCACCGCAAGATCCTGCCTGCGCTCTACAACCTGCGACGCGTCGGGCTGCTGCCGGCCGAGACCACCATCCTCGGCTTCGCGCGCCGCCCCCTGACCGACGAGCAGTTCCGCGCGGACCTGAAGGAGGCCGTGGCGCGCTTCTCGCGCGTGCCACTCCAGGACGCGCTGTGGGCTGACTTCGCGGCGGGCATCTTCTACCAACAGGGCGAGTTCCACGACCCCGATGCCTACCGGCGGCTGAGCCAACGCCTGGACGAACTCTCCGTGGCGCGCGGGACCCGCGACAACCGGCTCTTCTACCTCGCCACGCCTCCCAGTCTCGGGCCCACGATCATCGACCAGCTCGGCCGCGCCTCGCTCGACGTGGAGGGCCGCGGCCACGGCTGGGCGCGCATCGTGATCGAGAAACCGTTCGGGCAGGACCTCGAGTCCGCGCGCCAGCTGAACCGCGACGTCCAACGGGTCTTCCGCGAGTCGCAGGTCTACCGCATCGACCACTACCTGGGCAAGGAGACGGTGCGCAACCTGTTGGTCTTCCGGTTCGGCAACGGCATCTTCGAGCCGATCTGGAACCGCCGCTACGTCGACCACGTGCAGATCACGGTCGCCGAGTCGCTCGGGGTCGAGGGACGCGGCGCGTTCTACGAGGAAGCGGGCGCCACCCGCGACATCCTGCAGAACCACATGCTGCAGCTGCTCAGCCTCGTGGCGATGGAGCCGCCGATCGCGTTCGCCGCCGACGACCTGCGCAACGAGAAGCTGCGCGTGCTGCGCGCGATCGACTGCGACTGGACGGCGGAGCGACTGGCGCGCGACGTCGTGCGCGGCCAGTACGGGCCCGGCTGGGTGGGCGGCAAGCCCGTGCCCGGCTACCGCGAGGAACCGGAGGTCGCCCCCGATTCCACCACGGAGACGTTCGTGGCCCTGAAGGTCGAGATCAACAACTGGCGCTGGGCCGACGTGCCGTTCTACCTGCGCACCGGCAAGCGCCTGGCCAAGACGGCCACGGAGATCTCCGTGCAGTTCAAGCAGCCGCCGCTGGCCCTCTTCCGGGGCTTGCAGGCAGAGCCGGAACCGAACCTGCTCGCGCTGCGCATCCAGCCCGACGAGGGGATCCTGCTCCGGTTCGTCGCCAAGGTACCGGGGCTGGGCCTCGATGTGCGCAGCGTGAACATGGACTTCACCTACGGGTCATCGTTCGTCAGCGACGCGCCGGAGGCGTACGAGACACTGCTGCTCGACGTGCTGCTCGGCGACGCCTCGCTCTTCACGCGCGCCGACGAGGTGGAGGCGGCGTGGGCCGTGGTCACGCCGATCAACGAGGTCTGGGAGGCGTGGGATCGGGGCGCGCACCGGCCGGAGTTCCCCAACTACGCCGCGGGCACCTGGGGGCCGGAGGACGCGGACCACCTGATCGAGCGCGATGGCCGGCGCTGGCGGAGGCTCTGAGCCATGAGGGCGGCACGGGGCCCGGACGAGGGGCCGACGGGCGACGCCACGTCCCCGGCCCAACCGCCGATTCGGCCCGCCATCCCCGGCACCCGCCAGCATTGGGATGCGCGGGCCACCTCGGTCCCCGAGATCGAGGCCGCGCTCGCGAAGCTCTGGGGTCTGGCCGCCCGTGAGGCCGAGCTCGCCGGCACCGCTCCGGCACCGCCCAGCGGCACGTTCGCCGATCCCCGAGTCGCGGCCCGCCTCGACCAGGGCGGCGAGGTGCGGATCCGTGCTCGAACCTCGGTGGTCACGCTGGTGGTCGTCGCCACGCGGCCCGAGACGCTCGAGCGGGCCCTCGACGCCGTCGGCGAGCTGGCCGCCCGACACCCATCCCGCGCGATCATCCTCGCGCCAGGCGACCCCGACGGCCCCGCGCGCCTCGACGCGCGCATCAGCCTCGAGTGCAGCGTCCGGCCGCTCAGCCTCTCGGAGACGTGCGCGGAACGGATCCTGGTCCAGGCGGGCGGCGAAACTGCGCAGCACCTCGCCGCGATCGCCACGCCGCTCCTGATCCACGACCTGCCCGTGGTGCTCTGGTGGGCCGACGACCCGCCGCTCGGCTCGCGCCAGCTGCGGGAACTCACGGAGGCGTGCGACGAGCTGCTGATCGACTCGGGGGCCTTCCGTGACGACGGTCGGGAGCGCCTGGCGGCCCTGGCCGTCCTGGTCGCGGGCGGTGCGCTCGCGGTGCGCGACATCGGCTGGATGCGCCTGACGCTCTGGCGCGAGCTGCTCGGTGGGCTCTTCGATCACCCGTTGCTGACGCCCGAACTGGCGTCCTTGCGCAGCGTCCGCCTCGACGTCCTGCGCCCCGGGACGACCATCCGGCTCTCGAAGGCGGCCTGCTTCGCGGGCTGGCTGGCGGCCGCGCTCCACTTCGACGTGGCCCAGCCGCTCGGACCGAAGCGCAGCTCCGAGAGCCTGGTCGGGACGTGGACCGACGGCCGACGCGAGGTCCGGGTCGAGTTCCGTCCGGTCCCCGCGCCAGCGGATGCCGGTGCCCTTGCGGTTGGGTCGCTGCAGCGGGTCGAGTTGGAGCTCGGTCGCGGCCGCCGGCTGATCCGGGCCCGCGTGACCCGCCAGGCCGACCATCTGCTGGCGACCGCCGACTGGGACGGCGCAGAGGTGGCCCGCCGCGCGGGACGGCTCGAACCGTTCGACGAGGCACCCTACGTCGCCGAGGCCCTCGAACGGTTCGGCCACGACCGGATCTTCGAGGAGAGCGTCGCACAGGCCGCGCGGTTGGTCGCCGGATAGGGCGTTGCCAGTCGGCGGATAGACGTCCCCAGGGAGGATCGGATGCCTGGACCCCGTATCATCATCGCCGGCGACGAACCGTCGCTGGGAGAGCGCGGCGCGGAGCTCGTCTGCAGCGTCTTGGAGCGCGCCATCGCCGAGCGCGGACGGGCGCACCTGGCGCTGACCGGCGGCGGCACGGCGATCATCCTGTACCGGGCGCTGGGCGGCGCAGCGTTCCGGGACCGGGTCGACTGGCGCCGGGTCGACCTCTGGTGGGGCGACGACCGTTTCGTGCCGTTCGACCACCCGGAATCGAACGTCAACCTGGTGCGCGACACGTTGCTGGCGATGCCGCTCACGGTTGCGCCCGTCAAGCGCGAAACCGTGGCCGCGGCACGCTTGGGGGCCGCCCGCACCGGCGGGCTGCTCCGCGAGAACGTCGAGCCGCCGGAAGGAATCGTGATCCCCGCCGAGAACGTGCACCCGTTTCCGATCCCGGAAGCCGAGGCGGCCCGCCAGGGCCCCGACTGGTGTGCCGCGCGGTATGCGGAGCAGCTGACCGCGGCGCTCCCGCTGAACGATCAGGGACTCCCGATCTTCGACCTGGTGCTGCTCGGGGTCGGTCCCGATGGCCACTTCCTGTCGGTATTTCCCGGCAGTCCCCTCGTCGATGCGCCGGCGCCGCCGATCTGTGTCGGTGTCCCAGCACCCACGCACGTGACGCCCCACCTGCCCCGCGTGACGTGTTCGCCGCGGCTCAGCGAGGTCGCGCGCGACGTGCTCGTCATGGTGAGCGGCCCGGCGAAGGCCCAAGTCATGCGGGAGGTGCTGGCCGGACCGCGCGACCCACACCGCTACCCGTCGCAGCTCGCGGCCCGACCCGGCGCCACGTGGATGCTCGATGCCGCCGCGGCCGGCGCGCTGCCGGACGAGCTGCGTCGACCGGAGGACTGACGCTCAGCGCTCAGCGTGCCCCAGCGGCCGCCCGCCGGTCCACCAGGGCCGACCACCCGGCCGCGACGAGCCACGCTACGGCGAGCCCGAGGATCGCCGCACCAACGATGTCGTCCAGCCAATGCACGCCAGCGACCACACGGGCCAGACCCACGAGCGCCACGATGAGCACCGTCAGCGCCCGGGCCCGGTCGCCGACCCGCGCGGCAAGCATCGCCATCCCACCGCTGACGTGGTCGCTCGGGAAGCTGGCGTCCGCCACGTGCGGGAAGAGCGCGGGCTGGCCGAGCAGCACGAACGGCCGCACTTCCGGGAGGAGCAGCCCCGCGACGTGCGCGGCGCCGAGCGCCACGACCACGGCCGCGATGCCCGGCGCCAGCCGCAGGATCGTGCCTGCGATCCGCTCGCGTGGTGCGCCGGATGCGGCCCACAGCGCCCCGAAACCCACCACGAGGATCGCGAGCACGATGCCGAACTGAGCCGTGTCGGAGACGGCCTGGCCGAGCGTGTGGGGCAGGCGGGCGTCCCAGACCAGGAAGGTGGGCTCGATGGCGCGGCTGATCGGATCGGGCATGGCGGTCCTCCTGCAAGGCGAGGATCGTCAGTATCGGGCATACGCGCTCGCAGGCGGATGAGGAAGCGGTGAAGGGTTCGCAACCGGGCCGGGAGCCGCTGCGTGGGGTGGCCGCTGCGCCGGCGGCCGCTCCGCCAGTCGCGCCTGCGCCGGCAGCCCCTGCGCCGGTGGCCCCTGCGCCGGTGGCCGACGACGCTGCGTTAGCATCGGCCGCGTCGTCCGTCCCTGACCCATCCCGCACCACGAGGCGTCCCACATGAGCAACTGGCTGCTGGTCAGCTCCGCCGAGAACTTCGAGACGAGCCGGTCCCTCGGCTTCGCGCAGGCCGGGATGAAGAG
>JAKAMV010000237.1 GCA_021812735.1 Chloroflexota bacterium
ACCTGGCGGAGGAGTCGCTGGCGCTCGTGCTGGGGGAGCAGGGCGACGCCGAGCAGGAGGAGGTGAAGCAGCTACCAGCCGCCTGACCAGACCGACGGGGCGTTACACCACTTCCTCCGACTTGACTTCTTGCCGACCTGACCGCGGCCCGTTTCTCGCGCAGCTGTCGGGTAGTTGTCCTCAACTCCTCGCGCAGCGTAACTGTTTCAGCCAGCTGCTGAGTCGCCGCGGCTGCCTCGGCCATGGCCGCGTCACGCTCGCGTTCTGCCTGCGCGAGCCGCTCGCGCAGGGACTCCAGCTCGCCCGACTCCAGCAGTCGCAAGCCATCGAGGATGGCCCGCCGCTTGGTCCCCTGCTTGAGCCCGAGGCGATCGAGGAGATCGGACTCCGACGGGGTGAACTCCACCAGGAAGCGGCGCTTGTACCGGTCGGGCGGGTACGCTTGCATGCGCGATATATAGCATATATACCCGATCCTGACGGCCCGGTTAGCGGACGGGCGGGCACCGGTATAGCGGTGGGTGCGGGACGGACCACGAGCGGCAACCATCCGGGTGAGCGCGGCCGGACCGGCAGACGCTTCGTGCTGGAGAAACCGTGGGGGTGGTTGTGAGCGCCATCCCGGCGCCACGCTGCGAAAGTCGCGACGCGCTGGACCTACCCCGCTTTCGTGGACACCTACCATCGCGGCAGGAACCGCGGGAAGGAGTCCACGTTGGGGAGGAAGCACACCCACTACAGCAGCGAGTTCCGGGCCGAGGCGGTCCGCCTCTTCGAAACCTCGGGCCAGTCGATCCGGCAGGTGGCGATGGATCTGGGCATCTCGGACGAGAGCCTCCGCCGCTGGATCGCCCTGGCCCGGGAGCGGCCGCCGGGGACGTCGCTCTCGACCGATGAGCGAGCCGAGCTCGTCGAGCTGCGCCGGCGAGTGAAGGTCCTGGAGACCGAGCGCGAGATCCTGCGAAAAGCAGCCGCCTTCTTCGCTTCGGAGACCGAGCGGACCCGGTGACCCGGTTCCGCTTCGTCGAGCAGGAGAAGGCGAGGTATCCGGTGCGGATCCTCTGCGCGGCCCTCGGAGTCTCCCCGAGCGGCTACTACGCCTGGCGCTCACGCCGTCCCTCCGCGCGGGAACGCTCGGACGCGGAACTGGCCGATGCGATCCGACGCTCCCACGCCCGGAGCCGGGGGACGTACGGCGTACCCCGCATCTGGGCCGACCTCGCCGACGCCGGCTTCCATGTCTCGCGCAAGCGGGTCGCCCGCCTCATGCGGGCCGACCATCTCGCGGGCGTCCATCGCCGCCGCTTCGTGCGCACGACGATCCGCGACGAGCACGCGGCGCCCTTCCCTGATCTCGTCAACCGCGACTTCAGCGCCGAGGGTCCCGACCGGCTCTGGGTCGCCGACATCGAGCGCCACGAGGCGCTCTGGCGTCTGCTACCTCGCCGCGCTGACCGACGCCTGGAGCCGCCGGGTCGTCGGCTGGAGCATGGCGAGCCACATGCGCGCCGAGCTCGTCACGTCCGCCCTCGACATGGCCGTCGCCCGCCGTCGACCAGGCGAGGGGCTCGTCCACCACTCCGACCATGGGTCGCAGTACACGAGCCTCGCCTTCGGCCGGCGGCTGCGTGAGTCCGGGATCGCGGCCTCGATGGGATCGATCGGCGACTGCTTCGATAACGCCCTGGCCGAGAGCTTCTTCGCCACCCTCGAAACCGAGCTGATCGACCGCTCGGAGTGGACGAACATGGCCGAGGCGAAGGCCGCCGTCTTCGAGTACATCGAGGTCTTCTACAACCGGATCCGTCGCCACAGCAGCTTGGGAAACCTCAGTCCCGAACAGTTCGAGGAGCGCTATCGTTCAGCACTGGCCGTCGCGGCCGGTTGAGGCTGTCCGTCCACGAAACCGGGGCAACTCCAAGGCGGGTTGTGCCATAGAAGCTGTCACGGGGCGACGATACAAGAACCCACGATGCCAGGCAACAATTCTTCGACCTCCTGCTAAGCGCATGATGACTCCAGCGCAACTGCGTTCTCTTCCGGACGGGCGGGGGTGAGGAGCCGTGGAGCCAATCGCCCATACTCGGAACGCCGATGGGGCAAGGCAAGACCTCGTGTCGCACCTCCGCGGGGTGGCCGAGCTTGCACGCGGCTTCGGCAAGCCGCTGGCAGCGCCGGACGCCGCATGGCTTGTGGGTCTCGCCCACGACATCGGCAAGTGGGACCCCGAGTTTCAGGCGTACCTCGCGCGCTGCGAGCGGGAGCCCCGCTGGCGGGGCCACGGGCCGGATCACAAGGCCGCCGGCACGGACCTCGCCCTTCGCACCCTTGGCCTCGCATCAATGGCGGTGCAGGGGCACCATGGCGGCCTGGAGTCGCCGCCACGGGTACGGGCCTGGCTGGCGGAGGCACTGGCGCGGCCGGCAGTGGCGCAGGCGCAACGCGCGGCGGTGGCACGCATGCCCGAACTCGCACCAGACACGCCCCCACCGCTTCCCCCCCATGCCGGGGCCGATCCCATCGGGGCAGAACTCTTCGTCCGGTTGCTCTATTCCGCGCTGGTCGATGCCGACTTCCTGGACACCGAGCGGCACTTCGACGCGGGCCGAGCCGAGCAGCGCGTCGCGGCGCTCGACCTGGGCGAGCTGTGGCGCAGGTTCGAGCGTCACCACGCCCGCTTCACGCCGGCGTCGCCGGGCGACACGGTGGCGCGCGTGCGCGCCGAGGTGTACGCCGCGTGCCTGGCTGCGGCCGACGTCCCGCCCGGCACCTTTCGCCTGACGGTCCCGACCGGCGGTGGCAAGACGCTCTCCAGCCTCGCGTTCGCGCTGCGGCACGCGCTCCACAACGGCCAGCGGCGGATCGTCGTGGCGGTGCCCTTCCTGACCATTACGGAGCAGACGGCCGACACCTACCGCGAGGCACTGGAGGTGCCGGCCGATGCCGGTCGCGTGGTCCTGGAGCATCACAGCGAGGCCCGGTGGAACCGCGACGACGAGCCCTTCGATGCGGCCACGACGTGGGGACGGCTGGCCTCGGAGAACTGGGACGCACCGATCATCGTGACCACCACCGTGCAGCTCTTCGAGAGCCTCTTCGCGCACAAACCCGCGCGGTGCCGGAAGCTCCACCGCCTGGCCGGCAGTGTCGTGATCCTGGATGAGGCGCAGGCCCTGCCGCCCCACCTCCTCGCGCCCATCCTCGACGTGCTTCGCGATCTCGTGGCGCACTACGGGGTCAGCGTGGTGCTCTGCACGGCCACCCAGCCGGCCTTCGAGACCATCGCTCCCTTCGCCTCGATGGGGGGCAGCGAGATTGTTCCCGACCCGACCCGGCTCTTCCGGGCGCTGCGGCGCGTGCGCTACGACTGGCGCACCGACGTCCCGCTCTCCTGGGAGGGTGTGGCCGACGAGATGCGCGCGGCGCGCCAGGCGCTGGCCGTGGTGAACACGAAGCGCGACGCCATGGCGCTGCTCGACGCGCTCGACAGCCCTGACGCCCTGCACCTCTCCACCTCGCTGTGCGGTGCCCATCGGCGCGCGGTCATCGCGGAGATGCACACTCGCCTGCGGGCTGGACGCCCGTGCCTCGTCGTCTCGACCCAGGTGGTGGAAGCCGGCGTCGATGTCGATTTCCCGTTCGTCCTTCGGGCACTCGGCCCGCTCGACGGGATCATCCAGGCGGCCGGCCGGTGCAACCGTGAAGGCACCCTCGCGGAGGGCCGCGTCCTCGTGTTCGAGCCGACGGACGGCGGTCTGCCCGGCGACTCCTATCGGACCGCGACGGGCCAGACGCGCGCGCTCCTGGGGAGCGGATCGCTGGACCCGGACGACCCGGGGACCACCACCGCGTACTTTCGCGCCCTGTACGCGCTCCTGGACACGGACCGGGCGCGCATTCAGTCGCTGCGCCAGAGCCTGGACTACCCGGAGGTCAGCCGCGCGTTCCGCATGATCGACGAGTCCGACAGCGTCGTGGTGCCCTACGGGGGACCGGACGAGCGGCGGCGGGTTGAGGCAATGACGGCACAGCTCGCGCGCACGGAGGGTGGGGGCAGGCTGCTGTTCCGGGCGCTGCAGCCGTACCTGGTCTCGCTCCGTCCGGCCCTCGCGGAGCGGTATAGCCGCGACGGACTCGCGTCCCTGATCACGCCCGGGCTCTGGCGCTGGCATGGCCGGTACGACGCGGTCCGGGGTCTCGTCCCCGACGGGGTCGCGCTCGACGAACTCGTGGTCTAGCAGTGCCCCGCCACGCGGGCGGAGCCAAGAGGAGGAGGACAATGGCGACGTCGGGGTCACCGCCCTTGGCGGTCAAGCTGTGGGGCGACTACGCCTGCTTCACGCGGCCGGAGATGAAGGTCGAGCGGGTCAGCTACCCGGTCATGACCCCCTCCGCGGCGCGGGGCGTCCTGGAGGCGATCTTCTGGAAGCCGGAGATGCGCTGGCACGTGCGCGAGATCCGCGTCCTGCAGCCGATCCGGTACGCGGGCTTCCTGCGCAACGAGGTGAACAGCCGGGCGAGCGAGCGGGTCGCGGCGGGGTGGCAGGCGCACGGCGGTGGCTACGACGCCGCGGCCGATCGGGCGCAACGCCACACCCTGGCACTCCGAGACGTCGCCTACGTGATCGTCGCGGACATCGAGCTGACCCCACGAGCGACCGAGGACGTGGCCAAGTACCGCGACCAGTTCCGCCGCCGGGTGGCGGCCGGGCGCTGCTTCGCGATGCCGTATCTCGGCTGCCGCGAGTTCAGCGCGAGTTTCGCGGAAACCGAGGGGACCGAGCGCCCCATCGCGGTGAGCGAGGACCTCGGCCGCATGCTGCTCGACATCGAGTACGACCCGGACGGATCTGGGCGCGGCACGCCCCGGTTCTTCGAGGCGCGCCTCGACCAGGGAGTCCTGCGCGTCCCGGAACCCGGGGGACGGTGAGCCATGCTGCTGCAGCGACTCAGCGAGTACACAGTCCGCCCCGGGGCCGCGCAGCCGCTGCCGCGGTTGTACGCGCGGCAGGCGATCCGCTACATCCTCGACCTGGACGGGGACGGGCGGCTGCTGGGTCCGCCCATCGACACCGCCGATGCGGCGTCGCCGGCCACCCGTCGGGGCACGCGCCGACCGGCGCCCCAGATCCAGCGCTCGTCCACCATCAAGCCCTTGCTCCTGGCGGACAACGCCGAATACACCTTCGGCCTGGGGCGGGAGGGCTCCCGCGCGGCTCGTGTCGCCGCCTGTCACGCCGCCTACATGGACCTTCTGCGCGCCTGTGAGACGGCCAGCGGCGAGCGCGCTGTGAGCGCGGTGCGGCGGTTCCTCGAAGGCGCCGCGTCGAGCGATCTCGCCCTCCCCGCCGATCTCGACCGGGGCGCCCTGCTCACGTTCCGTGTGGACGGCCGGTTTGTCATCGACCTTCCCGGGGTGCAGGCCTTCTGGGCCGCGCACCACGATCCGGCCGCACACGCGGCACCCGTGATGGAGTGCCTCGTATGCGGCCGGCGGCGGCCGGTCCTGGCACGGCTGGAGGGGAAGGTCAAGGGCGTGCCAGGCGGGCAGACCTCGGGGACGAGCCTCATCTCGGCGAACGCCGAGGCGTTCGAGTCCTACGGGCAGCCCGCCTCCCTCGGGGCACCGACCTGTGCCGAGTGCGCCGAGCGGTTCACCCGCGCGATCAACGAACTGTTGGCCGATCCGGCGACGCGGGTCGTGCTGGGCGGCATGGCCTTCGTCGCGTGGACGCGCGAGGCCGTGCCGTTCTCGTTCACGACCTACCTCTCGCAGCCCACGCCGGAGCTGGTCACGGATCTGCTGCGGTCCCTGCACCGCGGCGGTCCCGTGCCCCCGCTGGAGGAGGCCGCCTTCTACGGCCTCGTGCTCAGCGGCAGCGGTGGCCGCGCCGTCGTGCGGGACTGGATCGACACCACGGTCGGGCAGGCCAAGGCGAGCCTCGGCCGCTGGTTCGAGCGGCAGCGCATCGTCGGTCCCTCCGGCGAGGAGCACCGGCCGCTCGGCCTCTACGCGCTGGCCGCCGCCACCGTGCGGGAGCCGCGCAGGGACTTGAGCCCGGTCCTGCCGCGCGCGCTGCTGCACGCGGCGCTCACCGGCGGCCCGGTGCCCTGGGACGTGCTCAACGCGGCCGTCCGGCGCAACCGGACGGAGCAGACGGTGGATCGGTCGCGTGCGGCCCTCATCAAGCTCGTCCTGCTGAGTCAGGACCCCCACTCCGCGGAGGACGCCATGGTCCAACTCGACGTCGGTCATCCCAGTCCCGCCTACCACTGCGGGCGGCTGCTGGCGGTGCTCGAAGAGATCCAGCGCGCGGCGATGCCGGGCGTCAACGCGACCATCGTGGATCGCTTCTTCGGCACCGCCTCGACCGCCCCAGCCTCGGTGTTCGGGCGTCTGCTGCGGGGCGGACAGCCGCACCTCGCCAAGCTCGAACGCGATCGCCCCGGCACGTATGGCGCGCTCCAGCGCCGGCTCGAAGAGGTGCTGGCGCAGCTCGCTTCCTTCCCCCGCACGTTGACCCTGCAGGAGCAGGGCCTGTTCGCGCTCGGCTACTACCACCAGCGCGGCGCCGATCGCGCCGCGGCCCGGGCCGCCGCGGAGCGGCGGCGTGGCGCCGACGCGGTCTCCGCCGATCCCACCACCCCGGTGCATGAGGAGTCCTTGGCATGACCAGTCCGCATCTCGACGTGGCCCGGCGCCACGACTTCGTGCTGCTCTTCGATGTCACCGATGGCAACCCAAACGGCGACCCCGACGCGGGCAACCTGCCGAGGGTCGATCCTGAGACGATGCAGGGGCTCGTGACCGACGTGGCCCTGAAGCGCAAGGTGCGCGACTGGGTGGACGCCGCCCGGGGCAGCGAGGGACGCTTCAAGATCTACGTCGAGAGCGGCGAGGCGCTCAATACCAAGCACCAGCGCGCCTACGACGATCTCGCCATCACGTCGAGCGGGGCCAAGCAGGCGGCCGGCGACGTGGACCGCGCGCGCGCCTGGATGTGCACCAACTTCTACGACATCCGCATGTTCGGGGCGGTCATGACGACTGGGGTGAACTGCGGCCAGGTCCGCGGCCCCCTGCAGCTGACGTTCGCGCGTTCGGTCGATCCGATCATTCCCCTCGATCTCAGCATCACCCGCGTGGCCGTGACCCGCGAAGAGGATCGGACGGTGGCCGTCGCCGAGGAGGGCGGCGAAGGGACGGGCGGCAAGCGGACCGAGATGGGGCGCAAGGCGCTTGTCCCATACGGGCTGTACATGAGCCACGGCTTCTTCAACCCGCACTTCGCGAGCCAGTCGGGCGCGTCATCCGAGGATCTGGAACTGTTCTGGCAGGCTCTCCAGCAGATGTGGGACCTCGACCGCTCCTCCGCGCGGGGGATGCTGGCTTGCCAGGGGCTGTACGTGTTCAGTCACGAGAGCCCGCTCGGCAACGCCCCCGCCCAGCGCCTCTTCGAGCGCGTGCACGTCGCCAGAAAGCCGGGCGTGGACGCCCCGCGCAGCATCGGCGACTACGTCGTCGAGCTGCACGAGGATGGGCTTCCCGACGGCGTCACGCTGACGCGGTTGGTGCACTGAGGCCGGCGCGGTGGACGCGACGCTCGACACGGAGATTGAGGTCCCAATTTCCGCGCTGGAGCACTGGAGCTACTGTCCTCGCCAGTGCGGGCTGATCCACGTTGAGCAGACCTTCGACGAGAACCTGTACACGATCCGGGGGCGCTTGGCGCATGAGCGGGTCGACGCCGGGGTGCCGACGTCGGAGGCCGTCGGCACCCGCGTCCTCCGAGCCGTCACGCTCTGGTCCGAGCGCCTCGGCCTGCGAGGCAAAGCCGACGTGGTCGAGATGCGCCCGGACGGACCCTACCCCGTGGAGTACAAGGTCGGCCGCCGTGGCGGGGTCCATGCCGACCTCCAGGTGTGTGCCCAGGGACTCTGCCTCGAAGAGATGCTGGGCATCCCGGTGCCGCGTGGCGCCTTGTTCTATGGCGCCACGCGGCGGCGACACGAGGTCGTCTTTGACCGGCAGCTCCGCGACCGCACGGAGGCGGCCATCCGGAGTGTTCGGACCATGCTCACGACGCAGTCGCTACCGCCTGCGCCCAACGACCGGCGCTGCCCGAAGTGTTCGCTCCTGGAGAGCTGTCTGCCGGCCGTGGTGACTGCGCGCGACCGACTGCGCGGCCTCCAAGGCTCGCTGTTCCGACCATTGGAGCTGGGCGACCCCGATGCGTGAGCTGCTCAATGTGCTCTACGTGCTGACGCAGGGCGCGGTATTGCACGTCGAGCATGACACCGTTCGGGTCGAGGTCGAGCACGAGACGCGCCTGCGCGCCCCGCTGCTCCGGCTCAGCGGCATCGTCGTCTTTGGCCGGGTCACCGTCACGCCGTTCCTGATCCAACGGTGCGCCGAAGATGGACGCGGCCTCGTCTGGCTCGACGAGCGGGGCCGGTTCAAGGCGCGTGTGGAGGGACGGACGAAGGGGAACGTCCTCTTGCGTCGGGCGCAACACCTCGCGTTGTCAGATCAGGTCCGATCTGCCGCCATCGCGCGGCAGATCGTCGCGGCCAAGATCCAGAACACGCGACAGGTGCTCCTGCGCGCTGCTCGGGAGGCCACCTCTGAGAGTGACCGTGAGCTGCTGAGCGCAGCCGCGGCTCGCCTCGCCGACATCCTCGGGCGGCTGCGGGGCGAACGAGACATGAACGTCATTCGTGGCGCGGAGGGAGAAGCGGCGCGGGCCTACTTCGGCGTCTTCGGAGCCATGATCCGGGTGGATCGGCTGCTTCTCGCGCCCGACGGCCGAACGCGCCGACCGCCGCGCGACCGTGCCAATGCGGTGCTCTCGTTTCTGTACGCACTGGTCCGCGCGGAATGCGATGCCGCCCTCGAAGGTGTGGGCCTCGACCCTCAGGTCGGCTACCTGCACGCGCTGCGACCCGGCCGACCGTCGCTTGCCCTCGACCTCATGGAGGAGCTGCGCGCCGTGCTGGCCGATCGACTGGCGATCACCCTCATCAACCGTCGCCAACTCGGAGCCGGCCACTTCGATGTCGGACCCGGTGGCGCGGTATCGCTCACCGATGATGGCCGACGTGTCGTGATCGTCGCCTACCAGCGGCGCAAAGAGGAGGAAGTGCACCATCGCGTCTTGAAGGCGAAGACCCCCCTCGGCTTGGTGCCGCACATCCAGGCTCGGCTGCTGGCTCGGCATCTCCGTGGGGACCTGCCGGATTACCCCCCGTTCCTGTATCGCTGAGCGTCTGCCATGGAGGTACTCGTCGCGTATGACGTGGCCACGGACAGCGCGGCCGGTCGGAAGCGGCTGCGCCGAGTCGCCCACGTGTGCGAGGCCCACGGACAGCGCGTGCAGCAGTCGGTGTTCGAGTGCATCCTCGACGACCTGCAGCTCGAACTGCTGGTCCACCGTCTCGCCCGCGAGATCGCCCCGCAGGAGGACAGTCTGCGCATCTACCGGTTGCTGGAACCGCGGGAACGGTATACCCGTGTCCTCGGCCAGACAGTCGCCCACGATCTCCGCGACCCGCTGGTGCTGTGATCTGCTCGTGCGCGAACGTCCAGTGATGGCCGAACAAGTGAGGGTTCCGCGCAGGTGCACCCTGGTGGGGACGCCGTCAGGCAGCTCATTGGGTTCTCTTGCCCACCGCGCCGGCCATGTCGGAGTCGTTCGCTGCCTCACAATCGCCCTTCCCGAGGCTCCCGGGCCGGATATAGCGGCCGCTGATGCCCTTGCAGCCGGCAACGTGGCCGGCTGAGGATTGAAACGAGTCGACGCCGATCGAGTGGCTGTGGCCGTCATGGCTTGCAGCCGGCAACGTGGCCGGCTGAGGATTGAAACGAGTTGTGGTCGCGCTCGCGCACCCTGCGCGCGCAGCTTGCAGCCGGCAACGTGGCCGGCTGAGGATTGAAACCTGCTCGCGACGCGCAACGAGGGGACCAATGGCCGCGACTTGCAGCCGGCAACGTGGCCGGCTGAGGATTGAAACAGGACGTGCGCGGTCAGCGCCTCGTCGCCAGCGTGCTTGCAGCCGGCAACGTGGCCGGCTGAGGATTGAAACACGCCTCCGCTCGCAGGCGGCGTGGTGTACGTCGATCTTGCAGCCGGCAACGTGGCCGGCTGAGGATTGAAACTCCTTTCAGCAGGTCCCCACCATGGGCAGCACGAGGCTTGCAGCCGGCAACGTGGCCGGCTGAGGATTGAAACTGGATCACAATAGCGCGCAGCGTGCCGTACCGGGCGGCTTGCAGCCGGCAACGTGGCCGGCTGAGGATTGAAACGCCTCCTACTACGCTCTGCTCCGTGGCTCGCAGGCGGCTTGCAGCCGGCAACGTGGCCGGCTGAGGATTGAAACGTCTTGAGCGCCACCAGGGCGACCGGATCGGGATGCTTGCAGCCGGCAACGTGGCCGGCTGAGGATTGAAACAAGTAGTCGGGATAGTGCCACGCCCGCTGGACGAAGACTTGCAGCCGGCAACGTGGCCGGCTGAGGATTGAAACCCGAAGTCGTCGTCTTGCCGACGCTGCCTCCGCCCCCTTGCAGCCGGCAACGTGGCCGGCTGAGGATTGAAACTGAGATGAGCCTCAACGCATGTCAGCTCCAGATCAGGAGCTTGCAGCCGGCAACGTGGCCGGCTGAGGATTGAAACTCGCCCATGCGGAGGCCGGTAAATGTGAGGTCGTAGCTTGCAGCCGGCAACGTGGCCGGCTGAGGATTGAAACACCGCGCCCACGCGGGCGACCCTGCTCACGATCGGGGACTTGCAGCCGGCAACGTGGCCGGCTGAGGATTGAAACCCGGGAGTGTGACGCGATGCCGCTCTCAGCCGCTGTGCTTGCAGCCGGCAACGTGGCCGGCTGAGGATTGAAACTTCGCGAACACTCCCGCGCCCGCGCAGATCGCCATGCTTGCAGCCGGCAACGTGGCCGGCTGAGGATTGAAACACCGCGCCCACGCGGGCGACCCTGCTCACGATCGGGGACTTGTCGACGCCGGGTGAAAACTGGACACTCCACGCCGGCCGAAACCTGAACACCTCCCGCCGTCGGATTCGGGTTCGGATGGCACCCTCGGGCCAGCACTGGAAGCCGGCACCGAGGGGAGAAGGAGT
>JAKAMV010000238.1 GCA_021812735.1 Chloroflexota bacterium
GCGGGCGACCACGTCCTGCACGAGCTGGGGACCACGCTTCGGCTCGCCGTGCGGACGAACGACATCGTGGCGCGCTACGGTGGCGACGAGTTCGTCGTGCTCATGCCGGACACGGCGGCGCGGGAGGCGCGGCTGGCCGCCCAGCGGATCCTCGGGGCGCTGCGCGAGCGGACCTACGCGCTGCCGGGCGGGGACGTGGCGTCGGTGGGGGCCAGCATCGGATACGCGATCTATCCCCAGGATGGCCTGACGCCTGGGGCGCTCCTCGCGGCGGCGGACCGAGCCATGTACCTCGTGAAGCGACGAGGTGGTGGGCAGGTGCGCCACTCGATGCGCCCGAGCGAGGGCGCATCGGTCGAGGGCGCGTCGGTCGGGGCCGACGAATCGTCTTCGCGGCGGGCCTGATGGTGGGCCGCAGGTGGGGCGGCCGATCGCCATCCGCTATACTCCGCGGGTTGCCGGTCCGGCGTAGCTCAGTCGGTAGAGCGGGCGGCTGTTAACCGCTTGGTCGCAGGTTCGAGTCCTGCCGCCGGAGCCATTTCTCGACCACCAGGTCCGCTCTGGGCCACCGCGTGCGACCCTGCGCGACCCGGGGCGTGGGACGCGTGACGCTCCCGGTGACGCTTCCAGAAGCCGCTCGACGAGCACGGCCGCCTCGCGCGGGTGCGGGCCGCGGCTATCCGGGCAGCTGACCGAGCGTCACGTGCACCGTGGCCTGGCTCCCGTCGGGATGCGTGATGCTCACCGAGACCGTCTGCCCGGGTTTCAGGTCCGCCAGCGCGGTCGCGAGGTCGGCGGCCGACGTGATCGCTTGCCCGTCGATCGCGGTGATGATGTCGCCGGCCCGCAGTCCGGCCTTCGCAGCGGGGCCACCGGGCACCACGCTGTAGACGAGCGCACCGCCGCCCGCGAAGAGGTCGGCGCTCTGGATGCCCAGGTACGCCCGATGCGAGTTGATGACCTTGCCGTAGGCAATGATCTGGCTGGCCAGGTCCTTGGCCACATTGCTGGGGATCGCAAAGCCGATCCCGGCCGCGGCACCACCGATCTGGGGATCGGTCGCCGCCAAGGTCGGGATGCCGACCACGTCGCCGGCGAGGTCGACGAGGGCGCCGCCGCTGTTCCCCGGGTTGATCGCGGCGCTGGTCTGGATCACGTTGGGGAGCGCGGCGCCGTTCGGTTCGGCCACCGTGCGCCCGAGGGCGCTGACGATCCCCTCCGTGACGCTGCTCTGCAGGCCGAGCGGGTTGCCCATGGCCAGGACGATGTCGCCCACCTGCAACTTCGAGGAATCGCCGAACGTCGCCGGCTGCAGGTTGCTCGCGCTGGCTCGGATCACGGCGATGTCGTTGGGCACGAACTCGCCGACGAGCTTGCCGCTGACGCTGCGCCCGTCGGCGAGCGTCACGGTGAACGAGGTGGCGCCGCCTGCCACGTGCGCGTTGGTCACGATGTCCCCGTGCGTGTCGAAGACGATCCCGGAGCCCAGGCCGACGTTCGTCTGGATCAGCACCACCGACGGGTTGACCTTCTGGATCACCGAGACGAATTGCGCCTGCAGGGCCTCCGCCCCGAACGCGGCGCCGGAGGGCGCGTTCCCCGTGCTCCCGGACGGAGATCCCGACCCATCGGCGGCGGGGGCTGCGCTTGCGCGGGCGGTCCCCGGGGAGAGCGAGGCCCCGGCGGATGGCGCGGCGGGGGCGGCGCTGGCGCCCGCGCCGGGGGGCGCCACGGGAGTGGCGGAGGGGGTCGTCGAGGTGCCGCAGGCGGCCACCAGGGTGCTGACCAGGGCCAACGTTGCGAGCCGGAGAGGCCGGCCGACAGCCCTGCGGTGTCCGGCCGGGCCGCGGCGCGCGGCCACCTCGCGGATGATGGATCTGGAAGCGGTCGTCATCGAACTGACCAGTGTTCAGGTGCCGTGGACCCACGGCCGAGGCCGGGACCCCACGGTCCCGGGTCCTCCACGCTAGCACGCCGCGCCCCAAGGGGCCGGCGCTGCGCCTCTGGACGCCGCTGCGCCTCTGGACGTCGCTGCGCCGACGGCGCGGCGCGCTGCGGCCATGCGACGGCCAAGACGCTTCGACGGCGCGGCGCCACGTGGTCTGGGGCGATCCGCCCAGTCGGCGGTTCCAGGTGCTGGCGGCGACCGACGCCGGCCTGGTGGTGCTGACGGCGCAGTTCGAGGGGTAAGTGCTCCAAGGGCTCGGTGCCGCCGGCGAGCGCATCGTCGCTTGGATGAGCGAGGTCCATCGCCGCATCGACCGATCCGCTGTAGGCGGCTGACGCGCACCGCCGATTCGCCGACGCCAGCGCGCTCGTTCGCCGACGCCAGCGCGCTCGGGTGCCGACCCCGCTCAGCGCAGCAGGCGTCTCGCGATCCGCTGGGCGCGCGCGACCTCGTCGGCGTCGTAGGCGGGGATGCCCGCTGTCATCGCACCGTCGAGGGCGACCGTGGCCCCGCTCACGAACTGCGCGTCGTCCGAAGCGAGGAACGCCGCCAGCGCGGCGACATCCTCAGGCCAGCCGTACCGGCCGAGCGGTGGCAGCGGGGCAATCTCCGGCACGTCGCCTGCGTCGTGTCCCGAGATGCGGTCGGGAAAGTCGCTCATGCCCGGCTCGACGTAGGTCGGGCAGATGCAGTTGGCCCGGATCCCGTCCGGGGCGCCGTCGAGTGCCAGCAGCTTCGTGAGCATCACGACCGCCGCCTTCGAGACCGAATACGCGCCGATCAGCCGCTCGCCGTTGACGGCCGCGTCGGAGCCGATCGTGACGATGGCGCCGCCTCCAGCGGCCGCCATGCGGGGCATCAGCAACTGGGCGGCGAGGAGCGTCCCGGTGACGTTCGTGCCCATCACCCACTCCCAGTCCGCGAGGTCGGTCCGTGATACGAGCTGCACGACCCCGACGCCGGCCGCGCAGGCAAGGATCGTCGGCGTCCCGTGTTCGTGCTCGGCATCGTCGAACGCATGGCGGAGCGCCTCGCGATCGCGGACGTCCGCCACCGCGAAGCGGACACGGGTCCCGGGCACGGCTTCCTCCAGCGCACGCCGCGCCCGCTCACCCTTGCCCGCGCTGCGCCCGATGATCGTCACCGCCGCCCCCTCATCGAGGAAGCGCCGGGCGATCGCGAAGCCGATCCCGGAGTTGCCGCCGGTGACCACGGCAGCCCGACCCGCCAGTCGTCGCATGTCCATGCCCGGAGGATAGCGTGCGATAATGCCGCGCGACACGCGGAGAGGAGGACCATGAGCGGCGCGACCGGACTCGCCCCGGACCCTACCGAGTACCGTCGACGGCTCGAGGCGCAGCCCGACGAGCAGATCGACGCTTGGGCGAAGGAGCTCATGCGCGATCTGTCGATCCGCATCGGTGTGCGGCGGGTGCTGCGCGACTTCCTGCGGGCGACCCAGATCGAGGAGACTGGCTTCGAGCGGGTCTTCGCTGCCGGCGGCGGGGCTCCCGCGACGCTCGGTCGCACGGCCGACGGTGAGCTGATGGTGCCCGCGATCGAGCTGTGGTGCCTAGTCCCCGGCATCCGGCACGAGACGCCCGATGGCCGCCATCGCCTGATCGAGTACCTCGTGGAGAACTTCCACGAGATGACCTTTATCTAGGGCACCCGATCTAGTCGACCTGCCGCGGCCGCCGCGCGCGTAGTCGCTGGTGGGTGGCCGTCGGCCCGGATGGCCACCCTGCTGGTCGCCGCTGTGGCAATCGGCCCCGGGGTGCTGGCGAGCCGGCGATCCTCCCGGAGGGCGGGACCGGGCCGCGCGAAGCCTGCTCGGCTTGAGCCCGCCCGGTGTCCCGGTCCGTGTGCGTTCAGGCCCGGCCCTCGCCGGCGCGGAGCAGCGCGATCGCGTTCTCCAGCCGCAGCTTGGCGATCGTCAGGTACTTGGCGAGGTTCGCGCGGTCGACCTCGCTCATCCCGTCGAGCGCCTGCGGAGCGCGCAGCACCGCGACGAGATCCTCCAGCGCTTGGCTCAGGTGGGTCTTCGACGCGACCAGGGCGTCGTCGCCGGCCGGGGTGGGCCGTGGGGCGGGTTCGACCTCGGGCTCGGACGCCGGCGTCTCCGCCGTCGCCGCTGCAGCGGCGACGCCCGCGGCGGTCCGGATACGGCGCCGACGCCGGGGCGGGTCGTCCTCGTCGGCGACGGGACGGCCCTCGATGCGCTGGCGGAGGCGTTGGAGCGTCAGTTCCCCGCGCGCGACCTGTTCGGCAAGCCGCTTGCGTCGTCGCGGATCCTGCACTTTGAGGAGCTCGTAGGCGTGTGAGACGGTGTCTTTGCGCAAAGACACGAGCTCGCGGATCTCGGACGGGGCGTTGGCGAGCCGCAGCCGGTTCTCCACGTAGCCCTTGTCCTTGCCCAGCTTCTGGGCCAGCTTGCGGACGCTGTAGCCGTAGTCGTGCGTCATGCGCTGGTACATGGCCGCCTCATCGAGCGGCGAGAGGTCCTCCCGCTGGAGGTTCTCGATGATGGCGATCTCCAGCGCGGTTTCGTCGTCGATCTCTTCGACGAGCGCAGGGATGGTCGCCAGCTCGGCAAGCTGCGCGGCGCGCCAGCGCCGTTCGCCGGCCACCAACTGGTAGCGCCCGGCCGGCAACGGCCGGAGCAGGATCGGCTGCAGTACGCCGTGCTCCCGCACGGATGCCGCGAGCTCGTTGAGGGCGTCCTGGTCGAGCGCGAGGCGCGGTTGCTCGGGGTTCGGGTCGATGCGTCCGAGCGGCACCTGTCGGACGGCCGTGCTGCGGGTCTTCTCGTCGGGCGAGAGGAGGCTGAGGATGGCAGGGGAGAGGTCCTCGCGCTCTTCGGACAGGCGGCGCGCGGCGGCACTCCGGAAGTCGGGCCTAGCCAAGATCGATTACCTCCCGTGCCAGCTCGCGGAACGTGCGAGCAGCGTCGGATGCGCCGGCGTATGCCGTGACCGGACGACCGGTCAGTGGCGCCTCGCCCAGCTTCACCGTGTTCTTGACGATGCTGTGAAAGACGTGGTGATCGCCCAGCTCGCGCAGCTCGTCGAGCATCTCGCGCCCGAGCAGCGTCCGGCCGTCGTAGAAGGTCGGCAGCAGTCCCAGGATGCGCAGGTCGGGGTTCAGCCGCTTGGCGCGGATCTGGTTGATCACCTTGACGAGCGCGCTGAGCCCTTTGAGGGCGTAGTACTGCGTCTGCACTGGGATGATCACGTTGTCTGCCGCCACCAGGCCGTTGATGGTGAGCAACCCGAGGGTCGGCGGGCAGTCGATCAGGACGTAGTCGTAGCGATCGTCCACCCAGCCAGAGGTCGCCTCGTGCAGCGCCTGTTCGCGGCCGATCGCGGAGAAGAGTTCAACCTCGGTCGAGGCGAGCTCGAGGGTCGCGGGCGCGACGTCGATCCCGCTCGTCTGCGTCGGGATCACGACCTCTTCGAGCCGGGCCCGCTCGTCCGCCAGCACATCAGCCATCGACCGCTCGACTGTACCGATGTTGATCCCGAGACCGACGGTCAGGTTGGCCTGCGGGTCCATGTCGATGCACAGCACGCGGTACCCTTGCTCGGCCAGCGCGCCGGCAAGGTTGATGGCCGTCGTCGTCTTGCCGACGCCGCCTTTCTGGTTCGCGATCGCGATGACGTTCGCCACGGGCTCGCTTCCTCTCTACGCCGGTTTGATCAGATCCGTATCAGCGCCGGGCGCCGGGCTCGCGCCAGTCTAGCGCCAGCAACCGGCCTGCCCAACGCAGTTGTCCACACAGATGCCGAGTTGTTCACCGAATCGGTGGATAAGTCTGGCCGCTCCGGTCCGCGTCGCCATCCCCCGATCGTCCGGTACGGAGACCGGTCCGTCGCGCGGCGACACGCGCCACGCGCAGCGACCACGCGTGCTGCGCCTTGCCCTGGGTCGCCTGCGACCCGCGTACCGCGATCGAGGCTTGTGGCCCAGCCCCCGGGGCGCGCGTCGCGTAGCCGTTCGCACGCGGGGCGCGCCGTCGCACGCGGCTCGCGCCGTCGCGGCCCCTGAGGCGGCGGGCGGGGCCACTGGTACGATAGCCGAACCGTCTTTGCGCAAAGACAACGGAAGGGAGAGCCGTGGCGAGCAATGACGTTCGCGTCGCGCGCCTGCGGGCCATGCGGGAGCAGAGCCGCCTCGGTGGCGGATCCGAGCGGATCGAACGACAGCACCGGCAGGGCAAGCTGACGGCGCGTGAGCGGTTGGAGCTGCTGCTCGATCCGGGGTCCTTCGTCGAGTTCGATGCGTTCGTGCTGCACCGGACCGCAGAGTTTGGTCTCGACGAGCAGCGCATCCTTGGCGACGGCGTCGTCACCGGACACGGCACGATCGACGGCCGTCTGGTCTTCGTCTTCAGCCAGGACTTCACCGTGTTCGGCGGCTCCCTGTCGGAGGCACACGCGGAGAAGATCTGCAAAGTGATGGATCTCGCGATGCGGACGGGCGCACCGATCGTCGGCCTCAACGACTCGGGCGGCGCGCGCATCCAGGAGGGCGTGGCGTCGCTCGGGGGCTATGCCGAGATTTTCCTGCGCAACACCCTCGCGTCGGGCGTCGTGCCGCAGATCTCGCTGATCATGGGTCCCTGCGCCGGCGGCGCCGTCTACTCGCCCGCCATCACCGACGTCACGATCATGGTCGAGGGGACCAGCTACATGTTCGTCACCGGCCCCGAGGTCGTACGCGCGGTCACCCACGAGGAAGTGGACCGCGAGCGGCTGGGCGGCGCGGCCACACACACTCAGGTGAGCGGCGTGGCACATCTCGCTGCCCCGGACGAAGCGAGCGCGCTGGACCTGGCGCGGCGGCTGCTTGGGTTCCTGCCGCAGAACAACCTCGGCGACCCTCCGCTGCGCCCCACGTCCGATCCGGTCGAGCGGCGGGACGAGATCCTCGACCGCATCATTCCCGACGAACCGACGCGGGCCTACGATATGAAGACCGTCATCCGCGCCATCGTCGACGACGGCGAGTTCCTCGAGCTACAGCCAGACTGGGCCGCCAACATCATCGTCGGATTCGCGCATCTCGGCGGGCGCAGTGTGGGCATCGTCGCACAACAGCCGATGGTGCTGGCGGGCGCACTCGACATCGACGCGTCGGACAAGGCGGCGCGTTTCGTGCGCTTCTGCGACGCGTTCAACGTCCCGCTGGTGACGCTGGTCGACGTGCCGGGGTTCCTGCCCGGCGTGGCGCAGGAACACGGCGGCATCATCCGGCACGGTGCAAAACTGTTGTACGCGTACTGCGAGGCCACCGTGCCGAAGCTGACGGTGATCACCCGCAAGGCGTACGGAGGCGCGTACGACGTGATGAGCAGCAAGCACATCCGGGGCGACGTCAACCTCGCCTGGCCCACGGCTGAGATCGCGGTGATGGGGATCGAGGGTGCGGTCAACATCATCTTTCGCGACCGCATCGCGCGGGCCGCGGACCCGGAGGCGGAACGTGCGATCCTGGTGCGAGAGTACGAGGAACGCTTCGCGCATCCGTACGTGGCGGCCGCGCGCGGTTACGTCGACGACGTGATCGAACCATCGGAGACGCGGCCCCGGCTGATCCGTGCGCTCGAGATGCTGGCGAGCAAACGCGACCGGAACCCGTCGCGCAAGCACGGGAATATCCCGCTGTGACCGTACCGCACGGCAGCGTCTTTGCGCAAAGACAGCAAGCCCCGCTCCCGTCCGTGACGCGGATCGCAGCGTTCGGAGAATCCGTCATCCGCGAGATGACGCGCCTGGCGCAGCGATACGACGCCGTGAACCTCGCGCAAGGCTTTCCCGATTTCCCGGCCCCGGCGCCTGTCAAGGCGGCCGCGGTCCGCGCCATCCGGGGCGACCTCAATCAGTACGCCGTCACCTGGGGAGCGCCCGAGCTGCGCGCGGCGATCGCTGCGGCGTACGGCCGGCGCGGGTGGGCGGGGATCGACCCCGAACACGATGTCACGGTGGTCTGTGGCGCGACCGAAGCGATCGCTGCGGCCTGCCTCGCGTTGCTGGAGGAAGGGAGCGAGGTGCTGGTCTGCGATCCGTTGCACGAGTCGTACGCGCCGGCGCTGCTGCTGGCTGGTGCGCGGGCGGTCCCAGTTCCCCTGCGCTGGCCCGACTGGACGTTCGACGCCGATGCGCTCCGCGGCGCGGTCGGACCGCACACACGCGCACTGATCCTGACGAACCCGCACAACCCCACGGGGCGCGTCTTCCGTGACGACGAGTTGGCCGCCATCGCAGCGCTGTGCCGCGACCACGACCTCTTCGCGTTCACCGACGAGATCTACGAACACATCGTGTACGAGGGGCGCCACCGTTTTCTCGCGCAGTATCCCGGGATGGCCGAGCGCACCGTGACGGTCAGCGCCCTGTCGAAGACGTACGCGGTCACCGGCTGGCGCATCGGGTGGGCCATCGCCCCGGCCCCGTTCAGCGACGCGCTGCGCAAGGTCCACGATTTCCTGACAATCGCGGCACCCACGCCGTTCCAGGCGGCGGGCGTGGCTGCGCTCGGACTCGGCGACGCGTATCACGAGCGGCTTGCCCACGTCTATCGCAGGCGCCGCGATCTGCTGCTGCGCGCACTCGCCCCGGCAGGAATGGCCGGGGCTGCCCCGCAGGGTGCCTACTACGTGCTGGCGGACGTCAGCCCCCATCTTGCGGCGGGTGGCTTCGCCGACTCCGCGGAGTTCGCGAAGTGGCTGGTGGAGGAGGCAGGGGTGGCGGTCGTGCCCGGCACGGCGCTCTTCCTGACTCCGGGCGCGGGTCGCGCGCTGGTGCGACTGGCGTTCCCCAAGCGACGCGCCACGCTGGAGCTGGCGGGCGAGCGCCTGATCGCGGCGGCGCGGCGTCTCGGGGTGGCGCCGCGGCGCGTCTTTGCGCAAAGACAGCGCGCCGGGCGCGCCCAGCAAGGGCGCGAGGGGCGGCGGGCGTGAAGCCGCCGTTTCGTCGCGTGCTGGTGGCCAACCGCGGAGAGATCGCGGTGCGCGTCATCCGTGCTTGCCACGAGCTTGGTTGCGAAGCCGTTGGGGTGTATAGCGACGCCGACGTCCGGGCGCCCCATGTGCGCGCCGCCGACGTGGCGGTCCGGATCGGACCCCCGCCCGCAGCCGAGAGCTATCTGCGGATCGACGCCATCCTGGCGGCCGCCCGCCAGACGGCCGCCGAAGCCATCCACCCCGGGTACGGCTTCCTCTCCGAGCGGGCGGCGTTCGCCCGCGCCTGCGCGGAAGCGGGGATCGCGTTCGTGGGCCCCTCCCCGGAAACGCTGGCGGGCCTGGGAGACAAGCTCGCGGCCCGGCGGGCGGCGCGGGCAGCCGGCGTGCCAGTCGTGCCGGGGACGCTGGAACCGGCACCGGTCGAGGACCTCGAGGCGGCCGCGTCGGTACTGCCCGAGGCCGATCGCGTCGGCTGGCCCTTGATGGTCAAGGCGTCTGCCGGCGGTGGGGGGCGCGGCATGCGGCGAGTCGACGAGGCAGGGGAGCTGCCGGCCGCCCTGCTCGCGGCGTCGCGCGAGGCGGCGGCCGCGTTCGGGGACGGATCGGTCTATCTGGAGCGCTACGTGCAGGGCGCGCGGCACGTGGAGGTGCAGCTGCTCGGAGACGCGGAGGGGGAGATCGTGGCGCTCGGCGAGCGCGACTGCTCGCTGCAGCGGCGGCACCAGAAGCTGGTCGAAGAGGCGCCCGCCCCGGGTTTGACCGCGCCGCGCCGGCGCGAGCTGCACCGCCTCGCCGTCTCCGTGGCCCGTGCGTTCGGGCTGCGCAACGCCGCCACGGCGGAGTTCCTGCTGGCGCCTGACGGCAGTTTCTGGTTCCTGGAGGTCAACACGCGGCTGCAGGTCGAACACGGGGTGACCGAGCTGGTGAGTGGCCTCGACCTCGTCCACGAGCAGTTGCGCATCGCGGCGGGTGAGTCGCTCTCTCGGCGGGTCCGCGCGGCCGCGGCGCATGCCGCGCGTCCCGAACGGCATGCCATCGAGGTGCGGATCAGCGCCGAGGACCCCGGCCGCGAGTTCGCCCCGGTCTCGGGTCGGATCACGCGCTGGCGCGAACCGGGCGGACCCGGCGTGCGCGTGGATGCGGGGGTGGAGGAGGGGAGCGTCGTCGGCACCGACTACGACCCGCTGCTGGCGAAGCTGTTGGTGGTGGCCGAGGACCGGCCCGGGGCGCTCGCCCGGCTGCGGCGGGCGCTCGATGAGTTCGAAGTGGCCGGGCTCCAGACCACGCTGCCGTTCCACCGCTGGGTGGCCGCGGAGCCGGCGTTCGCGGCGGCCGTGCTCTCGACCTCGTTCGTGCCGGACCGCTGGCGTGCGGCGCAGCTCCGTGCCGCGGCGGCCGCACGGGCAGCGGCCATCGCGGCGACATGGACGGCGGCGACCGAGTTCGGGAGGCGGGGGGCCGAGGCCTGGTCCGGCCGGCCGCCCGACGACGTCGGCCCGCGCCGCGATCCGGCCGCTGACGGGTCCGCCAGCTCCGACGAGCGATGGGTGCGCGTCGCCCGGCGCGAGGCCGTCGAGCGGTGGCCCGCGTGAAACGCGGGCCGGGTGGGGCCACGAACCGGCCCGACGCGCTTGCACCGGGTGGGATGGTGGCGACGACGGAGCCCTCAGGCGACGCCGCGGCCGGGCAGCCCTCGAGCGGCGAGCCGTCAGGCGACGACGCGGCCGGGCAGCCGTGGAGCGGCGAGACCGCCCCTGGGTCCACCGCGGCCGGGCTCGCAGTCAGCGCGGTGGCCCCGCTGCTCCCGGACTCGGCGATCCGAGTGACCGTGGAGGGAGAGACGCCGCTCGTGCTCGACGTCGTGCCGGATCCCGCGCCCGCGGATGGGCCCGCGGCGGGGGCCCTGGGGTCGGTCCGGGTCCTGCCCCGATCCGACGGACAGCCCACCGGGTCTCTACGCGTGGAGGTCGTCGTGGACGGCTGGCGGTTCGAGGCTACCGTGGAGCCGGCCCGTCGCGCCGCGCTGCGGGAGCGGATGCAGCGGCAGGCCGGCGGGCCCGCGCTTGGCCGGCAGGCTGTGCGCGCGCCCCTGCCCGGCCGGATCGTCGGGGTCTGGGTCGCCGTCGGCGATCGGGTCGCGGCGGGGGCGCGGCTC
>JAKAMV010000239.1 GCA_021812735.1 Chloroflexota bacterium
GCCGTCGTCGGCCTCGGCCGCCCTCGCCTCGGCGTCGTCGGCCAGCCGGCGCAGCCGGCGGGCCTCCTCGCGCGGGCCGAGGTGCTCGGCCGGGTGGTCGGCGAGCGCGACCTGCACGGGCGCCCCGCCGGGCCCGCCGAGCTCGACCCGCGCCGGGGCGTCGAGCCCGCGCAGGCGGATCCACTGGTCGCGGGCCTTGAGCGCCGCGTTGAAGTACCCCACGCCGACGTTGCTGCCGGCCTCGCGGGTGGAGCGGGCGAGCGCGACGCGGATCGAGTCCTCGGCCTCGGCGACCGCCCTCGCCCAGTCGGCCTCGAGCGCCTCGGCCGACGCGCGGGCCGCCCAGCGCCGCTCGACCGCGCGCATGTGCTCCCGGACCTGGCGCAGCGAGAGCGCGATCGGGCTCGGGCTCTCGGGCCCGGTCAGGGCGCGGTGGATCGCGGAGGCGCCCAGGTGGTTGAGCATCAGCCCCTCGATCCGGTCGCGGAGGGCGGCGAGGTCCCGCTCGCTCCGGCGGCCGCGCGCGGGGGAGGGCGACGCGCTCACGCCAGCCGCTCCGGCGCCTTGCCCGTGAGCGCGGCCCAGCGCTCCAGGACCACCTGGGCGTACTGCGGGGCGATCTCCATCGCCCTCCCGTCGCGCCCGGCCCGCTCGGCCGCGACCAGGGTCGTGCCCGAGCCCGCGAACGGGTCGTACACGAGCCCGCCGGGTGCGCTGCTGTTGCGGACGGCGCGCTCGACCAGCTCGACCGGCTTCATCGTCGGGTGGGCCTCGCTGCGGGCGGGCCTCGGGACCTCCCACACCGTGTCCTGGGCGCGGCCGCCCGAGAAGCGGTGGGCGGCCCCCTCGCGCCAGCCGTAGAGGATCGCCTCGTGGCGGCTGTGGTAGTCGGCGTGGCCGAGCACGAACCGGTCCTTGACCCAGACCAGCGTCTGGCGCGCGGACAGGCCGGCGTCGGCGACCGCGCCCAGGAAGGCCGCGAGCAGGTCGGGCCGGGTGGGCGACGCGAGGTAGAAGCAGCCGCCCGGGCGCAGCGGCGCCAGGCGCAGCGCGGACGCCACCAGCGCCCGGGTGCCCTCGGGGCCGAGGTCGTCGTTGGTGATCGTGAGCGCCCGGCGCGTCTTGCCGGTGTAGGCGAGCGAGTAGGGCGGGTCGGTCCAGACCAGGTCGGCCGGGCGGTCCCCGAGCAGGCGCGCGACGGCGGCCGGGTCGGTCGCGTCGCCGCACAGCAGGCGGTGCCGCCCGAGCGCCCACAGCTCGCCCGGGCGCACGTAGACCTCGGCCTCGGCCGGCAGGTCGGGGGCCGCGTCCGGGTCGCGCTCGTCGGCGATGCCGGCGGCGGCCAGCAGGGCCGCCACCGCGTCGGCGTCGTACCCGGTCGCGGCGAGGTTGTCCTCGGCCTGCTGCTCGGCCAGGATCGCCGCCAGCAGGGCGTCGTCGTACCCGCCGAGGTCGGCCGTGCGGTTGTCGGCCAGCATGTACGCGACCGCGGCCGCGTCGTCGAGCTCGACGGTGCTGGCCGCGATCTCGGACCAGCCGAGCTGGCGGGCGGCGCGCAGCAGGTGGTTGCCGGCGACCACGAAGCCCGTGGACGCCTGGACGACCACGGGCTTCTGCTGGCCGAAGCGCGCGAGGCTGGCGGCGACCGCGTCGACGTCGCCGCGGCGCGGGTTGCGCGGGTGGAGCTCGACCGAGCCGATCGGCACGAGCAGGGGGACGAGCTGGGGCGCGGCGTGGGCCGCGGCCGCTTCGCGGGCCGCGGGCGGGGTTGCCATGGGGCGGTGTGCTCCCTTCGGTTCGAACGCGCGTTCTGGGTGAACGCCTGCCCGGAAGCTACGACGGCCCGTCGATAGCCTCCCGACCTACGCACGTCGCCTGCCGCCGGACCACCGGAGCCCTGATAGGCGTGATGGCGATCGTGTTCGACGTCAGCCCGATTGGGCAGCTCTAATGCGGCGCCGGCTCGGGAAGCACGCATTGAGCACCTCACGTCGCTGGCCGACCAGTTTCTGACCGAACACCTCGAGCACGGGTGCAACCCGAGTTCTCCGTCCAGATCGCGTACGGCCCAGCGGCTACGAAGACGCCCGATCGTTGCCTATCGATCTCAAGCGTTCGAAGGTGCCTCGCAGCTGCGGGTACCCGTCGCGGAACACGTCGAAGACCGCCTGATATCGCTCGTGATGCCGCGGGTCGGGCTGAATGGGCGCTCCGAGTCTTGCCCATCGTGCCGCCGTCTCCGCGAGATCAAATGCCCCCACTCCCGCACCCGCAAGCAGACATGCGCCGGCTGCCGCCTGCTCGGCAGTCTCCAGTCGTCGGACGGGAAGCCCAAAGACGTCCGCCACGATCCGCAGCCAGTGGATGTTGCGGCCGCCGCCTCCTGCCACGATGACCTCCGATGGTTGCCTGCCATCCAGCCACAAGGCATGCGCCGCATCGAGGCATCCGAGCGTGATCCCCTCGACCACCGCTCGCACGAGCTCCGGCCGGCCATGCGCGGCCGTGAGGCCCAGCAGCACTCCGCGTGCGGCAGGATCGAGGTGGGGATTCCGCTCCCCGGCGAGGTAGGGCAGGAAGACCAGTCCCCGGCTGCCCACGGGCACCCCGTCTGTCCATCCGAGCATCACGTCGTATGCGTCGGGCCCGGCCAGCTCCAACACGGAGTCTCTTAGCCATTGGAGGGCGAGGCCGGCCGACAGCACGGCCACCATTCGGTACCACGCGGCGAGGCCGGAGTCAGGGGGGACAACAGAGCAGAAGGTGTGGCTACGTCCCGTGCCGTCCGTCGCTGGATCCCCGACCGGGATCATGAGCTGACCGCCGGAACTGATCGTCAGGAGGAAGCCCTGGGCGCGGATGAGCCCTGATGCGAGGAGACCGACTGGCGAATCTGCGCCCCCTACAATCACCGGCGTACCGGGCTGGAGGCCCAGTTGCCGGGCCGCGACGGCGAGGAGCTTCCCTGCCACGGCCGTCGACTCCAGCACGGACGGCAGCGCATCGAAGCGCGCTCTCGATGCAGCGACGAGATCGGGTGCCCAGGCACGATCCGCGACGTTGAAGAACCCGGTTCCGCTCCCGTCGCTCGCATCTGTTGCGAGTTCGCCAGTGAGACGGAGTCGAATGTAGTCCTTTGGGCACAGGATTGAGGCGGTCTTGTCGAGCAGTTCTGGTTCATGGGTCGCAAGCCAACGTATCGTCGCGGCCTGGAACCCACTCGCCAAGGGACCGCCTGCGAGCCTAATCAGCCGATCGGCGCCGATCTCGTCCGTTATGGCGGCTGCTTCATCCCCGGCCCGCTGGTCGGACCAGATGATCGCCGGGCCGACCGGGCGGTGGTCTCGGCCGACTAGGACGGTTCCATGCATCTGCCCTGCAACGGCAATGGCTGTCACTTGTGCTCGGCGCCCGCTGGAGCCATGGCGGCGGGCCGCTGCACCCAGAGCCCGTCGGGCCGCATCCACGAGAGCTATCCACCAGCCGTCCGGCCGTTGCTCAGCCCGACCGGGCCGGCTCCGGACTATCGCGTACGGAGCCACGGCCGAACCGGAGGGCGTTCCGTCAAGGCCGTAGAGCGCGGCCTTCACCGAGCTGGTGCCCAGATCGATCCCCAGCAGCAGGGGATGATCACTCAAGTCTGCGCCTCCGAGCCCATTCGCTTCGAATTGCGACCGATCGACGCTGCCCGGAAGAGTTGCCCACCGTCCCAACGCACTTGCGCACCGTACGTACCATGAACTGCGCTTGGCTCAGGGTCGACCATCGAACAACCCAAGCGAACCTAGAGTACCGGCGATCTAGGCGATCACCTGTAGACCTCGCGTGGAGCGGCCCGACCGGGCCTCGCCGGGTTAGCGTCGCGAGTCTCCCACCCCGCGACTCCGGCTGCATCTCCAGAATCCAGGAGAGGAAGACAACCCATGCCCAGCGTCGAGAACAAGGTCGCGCTCGTGACCGGGGCCAGCCGTGGGATCGGGCGGGCCACCGTGGCCGCCCTCGTTGCCGAAGGCGTGAAGGTCATTGCCACCGCCCGCTCGGTGGACCAGCTCGCCGCGCTTTCCCAGCAGTACGGGGATGCTCTGGTCGTCGTTCCAGGTGACGCAGCCAACGAAGGCGATGTCGAGCGCGTGATCCGAACCGGCATCGACGCCTTCGGGAAGATCGACATCCTCGTGAATAACGCGGGTATCGGCATCCTAGGGCTTCTCGCTGAGACATCGGTTGCTGACTTCGACCGGCAGGTTGCGACGAACTTCCGCAGCGTCTTCCTGTACTGCCGCGCCGTGATCCCGATCCTCGAATCGCACGGCGGCGGCAACATTGTCAACATTGCCTCGATTACCGGCCTCAAGGGCTTCGGCGGCGCCAGCGTCTACGCAGCGACCAAGTTCGCGACGGTCGGGCTGTCACGGTCGCTCGACATCGAGCTTCGCGAGAGGAACATCAAGGTGACGGCAATCTGCCCCGCCGGCGTCGAGACGACATGGGCCTTCGGTACCGGCCTCACGAGCGAGGCTGTCGCGGGTCTGGACCGGTTGAACCCAGACACCATCGCAGATGCCGTTATCTACGCAGTCAAGCAACCGGCGAATGCCCGTGTTGTCGAGCTGGTGATCTATCCGATGAGCGAGGAAGGCCACCAATAGCCATCGTGCACCTCCGATCCCCGTCGCCACATCGCGCCCACCGGCCGTTCGGCCATCGGCGGCGAAGGTCGGCGATCGAGCGGGGCTTGACCAAGCGGGCGATCTGGAGGCAGGACGGAACGACTCGCGGGCCGCTGATCTGGGAGCCTCCGGGGGGCACGGCATCGCCCGGGGAGATCGGCGCCGTATTCGGTCGCTAGACGACGTCAGCAACAGCAAAGGACCGGCAGGGAGGCTGCCGTACGCCGCACGACCGAGGAGGCGAGGGGGCATCATGGCGCTCCTGGCGCGCTCCGGGCTGTCGATGCGGCCCTGTCCACGGCGATGTGCCGCGATCCGGGCTACGTCCCCGCGCTTCTCGGCCTGTCGAGCCCATCGCGCGCTGGGCCGACCCCGGGCCGGCCCACCCAGCTCGCGGCGCCGGTCGCCACAGGCGTCCTGCTCATCGAGCTCCTCGACGGTGTCTGGGGGACCCGGCCCGGCTCGTCGCGGCCTCGGTCGCGCTGTCCGGGCTCGCCCCGGCCGAGCGGCCGAGGCCGCCGACTTCGCCGTCCTGCTGGCCGCGCGGCGTCGGCCCGGCCCCGCGCGTCGCCAGCTGTGATCCGCTGGGACGCTGCTGGCGACGTCCGCGGGGGCGAGTCCGCCGAGCACAAGCGCGGGGGGCTCCGCCCGTAGAAGTCGACAAGGCGGGGAGGTCGGTCAGGCGCTCGTCGTTCGGCCGGCACGTCAGAGCGTACGCGGATCCGCGGATCAGGGTGCTGGTCAACAGCTCGGACCCTATATGGTTGGGGCCCGCGACAGACGGTGCCGTGGTCGGCGAAGCGAACGCGATGGCTGCGCTTCGATGTGTCGCCGGCCAGCGGGCTGCATGGCCTGGGGGAAGACCGCCAGCGATCGCCGACCGTGGGGCGTCCGTCTTGCGTGGGCCAGGTGAGGCCCACCGCCTTCCGCACGAGGGGCGATGCTTGATGGGTCGATCTGCGGGTGCGCTGGAGGCACAGGACGGCTGCGACCTCATCGGTTGGCCTCGTTCACCCGACGGGTACCTGTGGTCGATCGCTTGTCCGGGTCAGGTACGAGCCGCGGCTCGACACGACAGGTGGAACCGCTTGCCCAGCAGCTCGGAGGCGGGCGGATGGCGGAAATCCCGATCGTTGGGGTCGACTCATGCCCGTATGGCCGAGGGGTCGAGGGGCGACGCGCTCTTGCGCGAACGCGTCGCCAACGAGGCGGCGGCGATCGAATGGCTGACTGACCGGGGGCCGAGCTTGCCGTGGGGTCGACGTCGCTGAGGGCTTGCCAACAGATGAGCGAGATGCTCGCACCTGGTCGTTTCCCCCCTTGACATCACGATGAAACGCATTACATTGCGAATGTAACGCGTTCCAGTGCCAGGAGCGGTGCACCGGAGGAGCGAGACTTGGGCGCGACGATGCGGGAAGTCGCCGCCAGGGCGGGCGTGTCGGTTGCGACTGTCTCGCGCGCATTGAGCGGCTCGACCCTCGTGGCCATCGAGGTCCGGCAGCGGGTCCAGGACGTCGCCGATGAGCTGGGTTACGTCGCCAGCCGCCTGCCGGCCAACCTCCGCGCCAAGAACGTGCGGATCCTCGCCCTCGTCGTCGGGAACGTCCGGAACGCCTACTTCCCGGAGCTGATCGACGGATGCGGTGAGGCTGCCCATGCGGCGGGCTACCCGCTGATCTTCGGCGACTCGAACGAGGACCCTGGTCGCGAGTCCGAGATCCTGGAGCAGCTCGCCCTTGAGCGCGTCGCCGGCGTAGCCCTCGCAACTTCGGCGGGCATGACAGAAGGACTCAGGCGACTGCTCAATCTGGGTATCCCCGTCGTGGCCGTCGACCGAAGAGTGGCGGGCGTCGAAATCGACACGGTCACAGTCGGCAGCCACGAGGGGGCCTTGGCGGGGGTGCGCCATCTGGTCGGCCTCGGCCATCGGCGCATAGGCGTCATCTCGGGCCCGGCATCGCTCAGCACGCTGGCGGAGCGACTCGAAGGCTATCGCGCCGGGCTGGAGGAGGCGGGCATCGCCCTCGACGCCTCACTCGTCATGCCCGGCGACCTGACGCTCGACACGGCCCGCGGCCTCGCGCGCTCGCTGCTGCGGAGGCAGGATCGCCCGACTGCCGTGCTCTGCTTCAACGACCTATCAACGCTCGGCGCACTCCACGGGATCCGCGACGCCGGGCTCCGGGTGCCGCGGGACGTGTCGCTCCTCGGCTTCGACGAGCTTCCCGGCGCGGATCTCATCGACCCGCCGCTGACGGTCATCGCCCAGCCTGTGTTCGACATCGGGCGGTCGGCCATTGAGCTGCTGGCACGCCGGGTGTCCGATCCCGACGTGCCGGTCGAAGAGCTGGTCCTCCCCACGAGGCTCGTCATGAGAGCCTCGACTGCTGCCCCGAAGGTCTCCGACGGCGAGGAGGTGCCGCGGCCGTAGCTGGAGCAGGGCCGCCCCCCTTGCGGGCGGCAGGGACGGATGAAGGAGGGATGCGCGATCAAGCGCATCCGGAGTTGGACACAGAAGGAGGCTCGACCAGCATGAAATCGCAGCCGACGAGGCTGGCGACTGTCCTATCCGCGTTCGCAATCGTAGTTGCGGCATGTGGGAGTAGTACCGCGACCGCCTCACCAACCACGCCGTCGACGGCGCCTTCGACCGGCGCTTCCGCGGGCCCGGCCGCATCGCCATCGGCCGCCCCGGTCCCGTCCGCCGAGAGCTTCTCGGGGGTCACGATCAACGTGGCGACCTTCACCGGGCCCCCCATCGCGACCCCGCTCCAGCAAGCGGCCGCGACGTGGTCGCAGCAGACCGGCGGCACGGTCAACATCACGACGTTCCCGTTCAGCGATCTCTACCAGAAGGAGATCACGGACGCGTCGTCGGGCCAGAACGCCTTCACCCTCTACACGATGGCGTCCATCTGGCTCGGCGACTTCGCGTCGGCCGGCTACGCTGAGGACCTGACCAACGTCGTGCCCAACTACCCGGGCATCCAGTGGAGCGACATCCTGCCGTTCTACCGCGACATCTCCTCGACCTACGGCGGGAAGATCTACGCCGTCCCGTTCGACGGCGACATGCTCATGGCCTACTACCGGACCGATCTGCTCTCGGCAGCGGGCCTGCAGCCCCCGAAGACGTGGGATGACTACCTCGCGATCGCCGCGCAGTTCCAGGGCAAGGACCTAAACGGGGACGGGACGCCGGACTACGGCTCCTGCATCCAGAAGGCCCGCGGCGGGGTTGGCACGTGGCTGTTCAACGGCGTCCTCGCATCCTTCACCCAGTCCCAGGGCTCCAAGCAGGGCGTGTTCTTCGGCCCCAACATGTCGCCGAACACCGGGACCGACGCGATGGCGGCCGCGCTCAAGTTCTGGCAGGACTCGGGCAAGTACGGGCCGCCGGACGAGATCAACCTCGACCAGTCGACCGGGCGCGGCCTGTTCCAGACCGGCCGCTGCGCCGAGACCCTGGACTGGGGCGACACCGGCGTCCTCGCGCTCGACCCGAACGCGTCGAAGGTCATCGGCAAGGTCGGCTCCGTGATCATGCCTGGCTCGACCCAGGTGCTCGACCCGTCCACGGGCAAGCTGGTCGCGTGCGACTCGAGCACGTGCCCCGACGCGATCGACGGCGTCAACCACGCCCCGTTCGCCGCCTTCGGCGGCTGGACCGGCGTCATCAACGCCAGCGCTG
Source organism: Chloroflexota bacterium (assembly GCA_021812735.1). The sequence continues at coordinate 8,365 of JAKAMV010000239.1, forward strand.
ACTCCCAGGCGCAGAAGGCGGCCCTGAGCTTCATCGCCTACGTCGCATCGCCGGGCTTCTCCAACTGGCAGGTCACCCAGGGCTCGAGCGGCATGAACCCGTTCCGCTCGTCCCAGATGACGGACACGCAGACTTGGAAGAACGCCGGCATGGACGAGACGTCGGCGGCCAACTACCTCGGCGCCATCAAGGACAGCCTCTCGAGCCCGAACGCGGCGCTTGACCTGCGCATCGCCCAGGCGAGCGAGTACACGAACACCATCGAGGACCAGGGCATCGCCCAGTTCCTCGCGGGGCAGCTCAACGCCGACGCTGCGCAGAAGCAGATCACCGACGCGTGGAACTCCCTGACCGACAAGATCGGCCGCTCGAGCCAGCAGAGTGCCTACTCTGCGAGCCTCGGTGCCGGCCAGTAAGGCCCCGAACGCGATGGAGGGTCCGGCGCCCACGGCGTCGGGCCCTCCTGCCCCTGCGCGCGTCGCCCACCAGCCGAGCGAGGACTGGGGCAACCCCCGCCTCGCGAGGAACCTCTTCCTCTGGCCGGCGCTCGCAGTCGTCCTGGCCCTGGCGATCTTCCCGCTCGTCGCCTCGCTGGCGCTCGCGTTCTCGCACTTCTCGTTTGCAAAGGGCGGCTTCAAGATCGAGTGGATCGGCCTGGCCAACTTCGCCACGCTGTTCAGCGGCTCCGAGGCGACGATCTTCCTGGGCCGGACAGGCTCTCCGACGCTATTCGGCTATGTCCTGCTCGCCCTGGCCATCTTGGCTATCGGCGGCGGCCTCGTCAGCTACTTCCGCGGGGGCCGGGTTCGCCCCGTTGGGGCCATCGGGCGGATCGTGCTCGGAGCCCTGTCGCTGGTGTTCGCCTTCCTTGTGGTCTACACGACGTTCAGCACCGGCGGATTCCCCGGAAGCCTCGTGACCACGATGTTCTACGCGACTTTCGGCGCGGGGATCGAGTACGCGCTCGGACTGGCCCTGGCGATGCTGACCATCCAACGGCTCCCCGGCCAGAAGTTCTTCCGCGTCGTGTTCCTGTTGCCGATGACGATCACGCCCGTTGGCGTCGCCTACATGTTCCGCATGCTCACGGACACCGCCCGCGGCCCGTTCGCGCCGCTCTGGAACGCCGCCGGGCTGTCCAACTTCGCCCTCCTCGGGGACCCGTGGGGGGCACGCATCGCCGTCCTGATCGGCGACGTGTGGCAGTGGACGCCATTCATGTTCATCGTCCTGGTCGCCGCCCTCGAGGGCCGCGACCTCGAGAGCGAAGAGGCCGGGGTCGTCGACGGAGCTACGCGGTGGCAGATCTTCCGCCACATCACGCTGCCGTCGATCCTGCCCGTCAGCGCAACGGTGGTGTTCATCCGGCTCATCGAGGCGTTCAAGATCATCGATCTCCCGAACGTCATGACGAACGGGGGCCCCGGCACTGCGACAGAGTCAATCACCCTGCAGTCGTACCTGTACTGGAGGGGGTTCGATCTGGGGCAGTCCGCCGCAACCGCGTACACCCTGCTCATCGTTGTGACAGTCGTGGCGCTCGGCTACGCGGCGCTGGTCTTGCAGCGTGCCCGCGCCGGCGGCGGGCCATCGATACGTGAAGGGACGCTCGCATGAGGAACCCGTTCCGCCGGCAGTCGGCGCTCGACCTGGGGGCGCGGAGCAAGGTGCTCGCGTACCTGCTGCTGCTCGCGTGGTCCTTCGTTGTGCTCTTCCCCCTCTACTGGCTTGCCATCACCTCGCTCAAGACGCCCCTTATCGTCAACAGCGGGCCCGCCTACATCCCGCTTGTTGACTTCCAGCCCACGTTGGCCAACTGGCAGTACCTCGTGGTCGACACCGCGCGCGACACGTTCCGCCCGCTCATCAACACGACCATCGTGGGGGTATCGAGCGCCATCCTGGCGCTCATCCTGGGGTCCCTCGCGGGGTACGGCCTCGTTCGGTTCAAGTACCGGCCGCGCGTGGGGGTCATCGCGTCGGGGATCGGGTGCATCGCGCTGGCGGTTGTGGCGATCGCCTTCGGCGCCCCGCTGCCCGTCGCGGTGGTCGCGGCTGTTGCGGTCCTGCTCCTCTTGGTGCGCGCCATCGGGCGGCGCCCACAGCGCCGGCTCGGCAACACCGACATCTCGTTCTACCTGCTGTCGCAGCGGATGCTGCCGCCGGTCGCGGTGGTCATCCCGATCTACGTCCTGTTCCAGCGCCTCGGCATGCTGGACACGCTCCAGGCGCTGATCGTCACGTACGCGGCGACGAATCTCCCGATCGTCGTCTGGCTCATGAGCGACTACTTCGCCGGGGTCCCGGCCGAGCTCGAGGAGGCCGCTGCGGTGGACGGGGCGTCGCCGTATCGCGTCTTCCGCTCGGTCATCCTGCCGGTGTCGCGCCCCGGACTCGTGGCGACCTTCGTCCTGGTCCTCGTGTTCGCCTGGAACGAGTACCTCCTCGCCCTGTTCCTGGCGACCGCGAATGCCGAGACGATGCCCCTGCTGGTCGCCGCGCAGAACGCCACGCGCGGTCCCCAGTACTGGTACATGTCGGTCCTCATCCTGATCATGATCATCCCGGTCATCGCCATGGCCGTCGTCCTCGAGCGGTACATCACTCGGGGCGTGCTGACAGGCGCGGTCAAGGGATGAGCAGC
>JAKAMV010000240.1 GCA_021812735.1 Chloroflexota bacterium
GACGGCCAGGCGCTCGCGTTCACCGCCGATCCGCGACCCGACGCCGACCGGCATCCGAGGACCTCGATCTTCGAGATCCAGCTGGACGGTGCGGGCGAGGGCGTCATCGCGAGCACGGCAGCCAGGCCGCGCGAAGTGCTCGCGCTCGCCGGGCCGGTTCGCGCCCCCGCGTATGCCCCCGACGGCCGCTTTGTCGTGGGCATCGGCGTGGACGACCCGGACTTCTTCGACGACCTGCCACCGACGCTCCACGTGGCGCCGCTCGACGGGTCCGCCCCGCCGTGGCCGCTCGCGCCAGACCTCGACCTGCCAGTCGGCAACTGGGCCGACTCGGATCTCACCGGCTGGATGGTGGACCAGCGGCCCGGGCCGCTCTGGGTGTCGCCGGACGAGGTCGTGGCGCTCGTCTCGGGCCGGGGGCGGACCCACCCGTGGCGAGTCTGCGTGGACGCCCACACTGCTCGCCCGCTGCGCGATCCCGAGCGCCTCGCAGGGGGCGACGCCATGTGCAACGTGCTGGCCGCGTCAGGCGACGGGACGACAACGGTCATCGCCACCCTGGGCGCGCGGCCGCCGGAGCTCTGCCTCGTCACGCCCGGCGGCGGCCTCCGGCCGCTGACCACGATGGGCGGCGACTGGCTCGACGGCGTCAGCTGGCCGGAGATGCGCGCGCTCGAGGTGCCGGGGCCGGGCGGGCCGATCGAGACGTGGATCGCGTCGCCCGCGGGCGCAGGGGAGGATCTGCTGCCGACCATCGTGGACGTGCACGGCGGGCCACTCGGCGCCTGGTCGCCGGCCCCAAGCCTGGAAGTCGCGCTGCTGTGCGCCCGCGGCTATCGCGTGATCCTGCCCAACATCCGGGGGTCGATCGGCTACGGGCGCGAGTGGGTCGCGCCACAGCTGGGCGACTGGGGCGGGGTGGACGCGGACGACGTCCACGCGGCGCTTGACCACGCGGTCGCGCTCGGGCTGGCGGACCCTGCTCGCCTTGGCGCCCTCGGCCTCTCGTATGGCGGCTTCATGGTCAACTGGCTCGTGGGGACGACGGATCGGTTCCGCGCAGCCGTGTCGGAGAACGGCGTGACGAACCAGGTGAGCGCCTGGGCCGCGAGCGACACTGGGCCCGAGTACTGTCGCGCGGCCCGTCTGGGCGACCCGCTCAGCGCCGATGGGGTGGCCCTTCTGTGGCGCCAGTCGCCGCTTCGCCACGTCGCCGCCGTCCGGACGCCCCTCCTGCTGCTCCAGTCCGAGGCGGACCGGCGGTGCCCGGCGTCGGACAACGAGCAGTTCTTCGTCGCCCTGCGCCAGCTTGGCCGGACGGTCGAGTACGTGCTGTACCCCGAGGAGTACCACGTGGCGCAGGCGACCGGCCGCATCGATCGCCGGGTGGACCGGATGCGGCGGATGCTCGCCTGGTTCGACCGCTACCTGCGGGCCTGACCGAGACCGACGGTGCTCGCCCCCGCCGCAGCCCTGGATCGGGCGCGTGCAGCAGCGGCGGCTCGCGGTGACGCGGAGAGGCCCGAGAAGGCGCCCGCAGTCGCAGATCCCGGGGCCGACGACGTGGGTGCGGGCGGCCTGACCGGACGGCCCATGCCGAGTGCAGCGGTGACGGACACGTCAAGCGCGCCGCAGAGAGCGACCCGGGCCAGGAAGGCCATTCGTTGCGCGCGCATCGGCGCCCGGGCGACGCGATGCCGCCGTGGGTTCCCCTCGGCGGGCGACGTGCGCCCTGTCCTCGCGCCCTACCCGATCGACAGCTCCGGTGGTCGCGTCATGATCTGGCGCAGCGCGGTACGGTTGCCGAGCACCGCGCCCCGCTGGAGCGCCGCCGCCTCAGCGAGACCCTTGCGCCGCCCGTCCAGCCATCCGGCGAGGAACCCCGCGTCGAACGCGTCGCCCGCGCCGGTCGTGTCCTCGGCCCTCGCCGGCGTCGTGGCGACCTCGAGGCGGATGTGATCGTGGCCCGTCCGGAGCAGCACCGTCGCGCCCTCGGGCCCGCGCTTGACAACCGCTGCTGGCGCGAGCTCGAGGAGCCGCTCCTCGCGCTTCGGGCCGAGCAGCGCTCTCGCCTCGTCGCGCGTCGCGAACAGCAGGTCGGGCGCGGCGTCCTCGATCAGCCGCAGGGCCGCCCGCCGGCCCTCGGCGAGCAGCGGCGCCGATGACGAGAGGTCCACGCTCACCAGCGCGCCCGCGGCGTGGCCCAGGTTTGCCGCGGTCATCCCCGCGAGGCCCAGCGGCAGGTCGAGCAGCGAGTAGGCTGGCAGGTGCACCCCCGCCGCGCCGGCGAACCAGCTGGGCCGTAGGTCACCGGGGCGCAGCCGAAGTGCCGCGCCGCGCTGGGTCACGAAGGAGCGCTCGCCGCCAGGGTCGACGAGGACGCCGATGCGTCCGGTCGGTGCCCCGGCGACGCGGACGGCACGCACCTCCACGCCGGCCGCCGCCACGTCGGCAACGAGCGCCCGACCCGTCGCATCTCGGCCCACCGCGCAGACGAGCGTCGGGCGCATCCCCAGACGTCCCAGCCAGCGAGCGGTGTTCGAGGCGGAGCCGCCCTGGCGCAGCATGACCCGACCCGTCACGTCCGAGCCCGGCTTGACCTCGCGCTCCGGAGCCAGCACCACGTCGAGCACCAAGTCGCCGATCACGACCACTCGGGGTGGCTTCCCGGCTGGGCCGGCAGCGACAGTGCGGCGACGCGGCAGGGTCCGAGGACGGTGCAGGGTGGGCATCGGACCGAGAATACGCCCCGAGAGCTGCCCAGATGACCCGCCGCGCTGCCCCGAGACGAGCCGCCGATGCCCTGACACCCCAACAGGGATGTGGGGAACGCAATCGAGGTTGAGCAACTGCAACGCAACCTCAAGCGGCCCTCGGTTGCCGCGGCCCCCCGCACGCTGTGTCATTCGAGGAAGCCGAAACCGCCCGGCAGCCACTCCCGCCAGCGGGGGCGAGTGCAGACCTCGGAGTTGCGCCCAGATGTCCTTGGAAGGCCGTCTTCTCAACGCCCCTCGGCGAGCGCCGGGAGGGCCGGGCGACAACGTCCCACCGCAACCGGCAGGCTCCGCTGCCTCGGCCGCCGCGCGGCCGTGCCCATGGGCTCGCCTCGCCCTGGCGATCGGTCTGGTCAGCGCGACAGCGGTAGCGCTGCGCGTCTCAGGCATTCTCGCCGCGTGCGCCGCCACCTTCGAGGTCATGGGGTTCGACCCAGACCGCGCCCGACTCATCGCCGACCTGGTCGGCGCGGCCAGCGCGACGGCCGCCGGCACGCTCGTAGCCGGGGCCTGGCGCGCAGCCGCGCTGGCGGGGCTCCTTAGCGGGTTCGCGCTGTTCGGACACACCTTCCTGGTCGAGACCCGTGCCGCCATCAACGCCAACGGACCCGACGGGGCCTTCGACCCCACCGGCTGGGCGCTCACCGTGCTCACGCTGCTCGTCGCCTTCGGCGTGGTCGCGTGGGCCACGGCCACCTTGATGCGTCCGGTCCGCAGCGTCCTGATCGCCGCCGGCGAGGACGTCATGTCGCTCGGTCGACCCGGCCGTAGCGCCAGTCGCCTGCGGCGCCCGGCCGCAGCCCTGGTTGTGATGGCCCTGCTGGCCGTCACGCTGCCAGTCTTCTCGGACATGGTGAACTTCAGCCCGGACGCCCACATGCGCGGCGGAGGAACCGGCGGCCCGGGGCTCACGCAAGTGGCCGGCCCGTCACCGCAGCCCGGCGCGGGCGGCGACACCTCGCGCCTCATCGCGTCCGGCACCGGTCAGGGCGTCAGCAGCGGTGTCCTCAAGCTCGGCACCCCATGGACCGCCTGGCAGCCGACGGGCCGGGGCCAGCTGGTGTCGACCTCCTTCCCCGCCCCGTGGAAGGGCGGCCAGTCAACGACGGCCAGCGTCCAGATCTACCTGCCGCCGGGCTACGGGACGTCGAACCGCAGCTACCCGGTCATCTATGCGGTCCCCTGGGCCTCGTACCTCTGGACTACGGGTGCCAGCCTCAGGATCATGCTCCACTCGATGATCACGGCGGGCACCTTCCCGGCCTCCATCGTCGTGTTCGTCGCCCAGGAGGGCGGCGCTTACCCCGACAGCGAGTGCGTGAACGCCGTTGACGGCCGCGAGTGGTTCGAGACCTACATCACGCAGACCGTCGTGCCCTTCGTTGACGCGACATACCACACGATCAGGAGCGCAGCCGCCCGCTCCGTGCTTGGCTTCTCGCAGGGCGGCTTCTGCTCCACGATGCTCGTCCTGCGCCATCCGGACCTGTTCTCCACTGCGATCTCGCTCAGCGGCTACTACCAGGCGGGGATCGACACCAACCAGACCCGCAACGCCTCCCTCCCGTTCGGCGGCAGCACCTCGGCCGAGGCGCAGTACTCGCCGCTCGACCTCGTTGGGGAGCTGCCCGCGAGCGCGCGCCACTCGGTCTTCCTGATCCTCGAGGGCGACCCGGCCGACCCCTTCTACGGCGGCCAGTTCCGGTCGATGGTCGCGGCCTGCGAGGCGGCCGGCGTGGCGGTGTCGGCCACGCCGTCATCGATCGGCCACGGCTGGCGCGCCGTGCGGAGTCACCTGCCGCCCATGCTGGTGACGCTCGCACAGCGCGAGGCTGCCCTCGGGGTGTTCTCATGAGCGGCTCCGTTCCGGCCGTCGGCGTCCACATCGGGGAGCAGCACCGCTCGGGGGGCCAACTGCCGGCGGACGACCCGACGAGCGTGGCTCAGCGGCGCCACCCGATCGCCACGATCGTCGAGTTCCTCCCGGCTCTGGCGCTGCTCCTGTGCTCGGTGTCGTCGGACATGGTCGCGATCCTCGGCGGTGACCCCGTGGGCCTGTGGCGAGTGCTGCCCGCCGGTCCGGTCGCGGGCGACTGGGTGGGCGCCGAGGCGTCGAGCACGGCATTCCTCTTGGTCGGCATCGCCCTCCTCCGGCGCAAGCGGATCGGCTACTGGATGGCGCTCGCAATGGTCGCCGGGAGCGTGGTTGTGCAGGGCGTGACGCTTGACCATCCGGCCTCGGTCATCACCGCCCTCGGCGTCGGCCTCGCTCTCCTCGCGACCAGGGACCGCTACCAGGCGGGGACCGGACGACGCGAGACCATCGTCGCGGCCGCGCTCCTGGCCGGCGGCGTCGCGCTGGCGACCGTGGCAGCCGTGGCGGCGGCGACGGGCGCGGACGCACTGGGCACGCTGGCCGAGGCGGTGGGCTCCCTGCTGGACCTCGCGACCCCCGTGGCGGTGCCCGGGCTGGCCACGGTCGGCGCCCTTCTCGTCGCGGCCCGCGTGGCCTATGTCCTGGCCAGCGTCCTCGTGCTCGACCCGCGCCACGACGACCGCCCGCGTGCGGAGGTTGACGCGGCCCGGGCCACACTCCGCCGCGTGGGCCGAGGCGCCCTGTTCCCCTACCAGCTGGCGCCCGAGTGCACGGCCTGGACCGACGATGCTGGGACGACGGCGCTCGCGGTCGCGCCGGTCGGCCGGGTCGAGGTGGCGCTGGGCGATCCGGTGGGCGAGCCGACTGCGGCCGAAGCAGTTCTCGACCGATGGCTCGAGCGCTGCCGCCGGGACGACATCGCACCGGTGGTCTACCAGGCGTCAAGCGAGCTCACGGCCAAGCTCGGCCGGCGAGGCTGGGCGTCGGTGCCCGTGGGGCGAGAGGCCATCGTTGACCCGAGCACCTTCGACCTCTCCTCGCCCCGTGTCGCCAACCTCCGGCACACCGTGACCCGGTCTCGCAAGGGCGGCATCACCACGCGCTGGTCGCCCGGGGGCCTGGCGGCTCTCGGCGATCCCCAGCTTGTCGAGGCGATCGTGCGGCTGGATCGGGAGTGGCGACGGACCGCCGGCCCACAGCTAGGCTTCACCGTGGGGACGTTCGACCCGCAGGGAGCCCACGGGGCGATCGCGGTGGCGATCGGCGCGGACGGGCTTCCGGCGGCGTTCGCCGTGCTGCGGCCGACGGGCAGCGATGGCGGCTGGATGCTCGACGTGATGCGGCGTTCCCACGGGGGCGTGCCGGGTGCGCTCGAGGCGTGCCTGGTGGCCGCCATCTCGGCCCTCGGCGAGGCCAACGTCACACAGCTCTCACTGGGCTTGGCGCCTCTGGCCGGGCTCGGCACGGACGCACCGCGACGGTCCGAGCGGTGGCTCGCCCGCGGGGCCCGTTTCGTCCGCCCGTTCTACAACCACGAGGGGCTGGCGTTCTTCAAGGACAAGTTCGCGCCGGTCTGGGAGCCCCGCTTCCTCCTCGTCCCTGGCTGGACCTCGCTGCCCACCGCGGTCATCGCGCTGTTGCGACTTCACCTCGGGGGCGGCTGGAGCCGTGTCGTCAGATCCCTGGCGGCGGGCCTCATCCCGGCTCGCTGAACCGCGCCGGCGTCGTGTGCGGGGTGCGGACGAACCGCGGCGACGCGGGCCGAGCGGCCACGCGCAGCCAGGCAATCGGCAGCACGAGCGCCCACAGGCCGGTGAACGCCGTGATGAGCGTGGCCCGCACCAGTCGCCACGCGTGGCGCGAGCGGGCTGGCCGTCGTCGTGCCAACCCGGGGGCGCGCCCTCCTCGGGGCACCCCCTGGCCGAGAGGTGCTGGCTGCTCGCGCTCAGCCAACGCGGCTCGCTGCTGCGCCGCGGCCTTCCGCTGCGTCTCCGCTCGCTGCTCCTCATCGGGAGCCTGCGACGCCCAAGCCAGCACCAGCGCCACGAGACCGTAGCCAGCGACCACCGACCCCAAGGTCCCGCGGGCCGTCTCATCCACCTCAGCGCGACCCAGGCGGCGACCGGCGGGCTGCTGACGGGCAGGGCGGCGACACGACCGAGCCGCCAGGCCCAGCACCGCCCAGGGCATGAGAGCCTGAGAAGCGTAGGCAGCGAGCTCGGCTCGGCGACGCACCGGGCGGCGGGGATCGGGCAGCGCGGGCAGCACCAGGCGGAGGTCGCGCCGGATGGATCCCTCGGCCCAGCGAAGGCGCTGGCTGAGGAGCGAGCGGAGTGTCAGGACGGGCTGCTCCCAGATCTCGAGGTTCGCCGGATGCTCGACGCCGAGGCCCGTCGCCAGGTACCAGCGCGTGGCCAGCTCGAGGTCCTCGCACAGGGCGTCATGCGGCCACCCGCCGAGGGCCCGCAGCGCCTGCGCGCTGATCACCATGCCATCGCCCCGGAACTCGGCCGCGCCTCTGACGCGCAGCCTGACGCGCGAGATGAGGGCGTCGATCCGCTGCTCGCCGTCCTGCAGGAGCGCGAGCAGACCAGCCCCTCGATCCCGGTCGCAGCCTGGCGCGGGTCGGAGCATCCGCCGACGCGCCTGTGCCGCGGCCGCCGTCGCCGCCACGGCTCGGACGCGGACGATGAAGTCGGGCGCCACGCGTGCGTCGGCATCGAGCACCACGACCACGCCCGACGCTGGGGGCAGGACGGCCGCGAGCGCCGCGCCCTTGCCCCCCGACGGTGTTGTGAGGCGGACGACGCGGGCCACGTCACTGAGGCGGCACGCCTCGATCGCCGCGCAGGCCAGGTCGGCCATCCCGTCACGCGACGCGTCGTCGATGACGACCAGTGCGAGGGGGCCCGAGCGGGCCGCCCCGATATCGGCGACCAGCCGGGAGATCACCGCTGCCTCATCCCGTGCCGGGACCATCACGGTCACCATCGCCTCGGCGTGCGCGGCGAGCGGGTCGGGAGCCTGCTGGGCGACGTCGCAAAACGCTGATCCGCCGCCGGCCGCTGGCCCTGACCGCGCCGCCTGCCCACCCCGCCCGGCCAGCGCCAGGCCCGCGGCGCCACCCGGGAACGCCAGCGCCGCGAGGCGGACCAAGGCCGACGCGCGCCGGCTGCGGGGCAAGGCGTACCCGGCGAGGGTTGCCAGCGCCGGGAGCGCGAGCGCCGCGACGCGCAGCCTGCCGGGGCCCATTGGACTGCCGGGCGCCTCACACCAGTGGACACGGGGTCGGGGCACGCACTCAGGCATTGAGGATACGGGCCAACCCGTCAGACGCAGAGGAGAGTCGCGGAGGGGGATGACACTCAGCCGAGGATACCCGGCAGGCGACGAGGCTCGTGGAGACGACTCATGGCCGCTGCGCCGCGGCGAGTCCCTTCGGCACGGGGCCATCGCGGCCAGTTGACGCTTGGCGTCGAGAACCGAAATCGAGGTGAACGAGGCTGAACCGAACCTGATCCACGGCAAGGTTGAGCCCGATCTCGCGACGTGAGAGCGTGGGGATGAACCCGTTGTGGCAGCGCCGCCGGCGCGCCGGGTGCCACGGATGCTCAGCAGATGGTCACGTCCCGACAAACCAGTCTCGACCGCAGTCCGGACACCCCGGATCGCCGGCGCGTGCGCAGGCTACTCCTCGATCTCCTTCTCCTGGTCGTCATCGTCATCGTCGGCGCCGTCGGCGCCTTCGGGGCCGGCATCTGGGCGATGCCGACGAACGGGACCGTCATCGGCGATGGCGGGCGGGGATCAGGTGCGGCGTCCGGCCTCGCGGCAACCCCGTCGGGCTCGCCGACGGACGGACCCTCGGCCAGCGCATCAGCGTTGCCCGACGCGCATGTCACGCCACCGTTGGCGTGGTCACCCATGGCAGTGACGACCGCGATGTCGAAGGCCACGCCATGGAAGGCCTGGAAGCCCACGACGCCCGGTACGGTTACGGCCTTCGCGCTCCCTGCCCCGTGGGTTGGCGGGACGGCCCACAGCATCACCGCGTCGGTCTACCTGCCCGGTGGCTACGCCACTTCGAACCGCGCGTACCCCGTGATCTACGAGGTCCCCTTCTCGTTCCGTTCGTGGGACCGGTACATCGGCACGAAGGCGCTGCTCGACGCCCAGATGATGTCTGGGGCGATCCCCGCGTCGGTTGTCGTCTTCGTCTATCCCGCCAACAGCCCGTACCACGACACGGAGTGCGCGACCTCCGCGGACGGGCGCCTGCAGCTCGACACGTTCTTCTCGTCCACGCTGGTTCAGGCGATCGACGCCCGATACCGGACGATCCCCACCGCCGCGGCGCGGTCGGTCATCGGCTTCTCCCAAGGCGGGTTCTGCGCCGCCATGCTGGCCCTCCGCCATCCCGACGTGTTCGCGACGGCCCTGTCCATCAGCGGCTACTACCAGGCCGGCATCGTGAGCAGCCAGACGCCATGGGCCTGGCGCGTGTTCGGCGGCAACCCAGCCGTCGAGTCGGCGTACTCCCCGCTCCGGCTCGTCGGTCAGCTCACCGCAGCGCAGCGGGCGGCGATGCTCCTCGTCCTCGAGGCCAACCCCGAGCAGCCGTTCTACGGTCCCCAGTACGAAGCGATGATCGCGGCGGCGCATCGAGCCGGTGTCTCGGTGCTGACCGAGCCGATGGCCATGCGCCACTCCTGGGTCGCGGTCAAGGCCGCAATGCCGCAGATGCTCGGCGCGCTCGCGGCGCATGAGGCGGGGCTGGGCGTCTTCGGCTGATCGGCGAGGGGGCCTCTGTTCGACGCGGCGGCGCCTCACCGATCTCGGCGGCGCGTTGAAGCGGGGCGCGCAAGCGTAACGGCGTTGGCAGGCCACCGGAGCGACGGGAGCGGCGGCTGCTCCCGCCACGCGCGGTACGATGGGGCTCCCGGCACGACCCGCCGCGCCGGCATCCCGTTGACGCCCCACCCGGAGATCGCCATGACCCTGCCGGACGCCCGCCTCGAGCGGCTCGCCGTGGATACGATCCGAACGCTGTCCATCGATGGCGTGCAGCAGGCGAACTCAGGGCATCCCGGCGCTCCCATGGGCGCGGCGCCCATGGCCTTCGCCATCTGGACGCGCCACCTGCGACATGCGCCGACGCAGCCCGACTGGCCCGACCGCGACCGCTTCGTGCTGTCGGCGGGCCACGCCTCGATGCTCCTCTACTCACTGCTCCACCTGACCGGCTACGGCGTGTCGCTCGACGACCTCAAGTCGTTCCGCCAGTGGGGCTCGATCACGCCGGGCCACCCTGAATACGGGATCACGCCGGGCGTCGAGGCGACCACCGGCCCGCTGGGCCAGGGCCTGAGCAACGCGGTGGGCATGGCGATCGCCGAGCGGCGGCTGGCGGCCGAATTCAACAGACCCGACCACGCGATCATCGACCACCACACCTACGTGGTCTGCTCGGACGGCGACCTCCAGGAGGGCGTCAGCGCGGAGGCCTCGTCGCTGGCTGGCCACCTGCGGCTGGGCAAGCTAATCGTGCTGTACGACGACAACCACATCCAGCTCGACGGGCCCACCGCCATGGCGTTCAGCGAGGACGTGCTCGGGCGGTACGCGGCGTATGGATGGCACACCCAGCGCGTCGTGGACGGCACCGACGTGGGGGCGATCTCCGCCGCCATCGACGCCGCGAAGGCCGACCCCCGGCCCTCGATGATCGCGGTCCGCACGCACATCGGCTTTGGCAGCCCGAACAAGCAGGATTCCCAGAAGGCGCACGGCGCCCCGCTGGGCCCCGACGAGGTCCGCCTCACCAAGGAGGCCTACGGCTGGGACCCCGACAAGACGTTCTTCGTTCCGGACGAGGCGGGCCAGCTGTTTCGACAGGCCGTGCCGCAGGGCGAGCGGCTGGTGGCCGACTGGCACGCCAAGTACGACGCCTATGCGAAGGCCTACCCGGCCGAGGCCGCCGAGTTCCAGCGCCGCCTGGCCGGCCGGCTCGCGCAGGACTGGGACGCGGCGCTGCCGTCCTGGGACACGGGCTCCGAGGTGGCCACCCGCAACGCGAGCCAGGATGCGATCCAGGTGCTGGCGGCCGCGCTGCCCGAGCTGTTCGGCGGGTCGGCCGACCTGTCCGAGTCGAACCTGACCGACGTGAAGGCCAACGGCCACGACCACTTCGAGGCCGACAGCCCCGGGCGCAACCTGCGCTTCGGCGTCCGCGAGCACGGCATGGGCTCGATCGCCAACGGCATCGCCTACCACGGCGGGTTCCTCCCCTACGCCGCCACCTTCCTCACGTTCAGCGACTACATGCG